>NZ_LUKH01000025.1:0-70939 GCF_001593695.1 Leisingera sp. F5
AAAAATACCCCGGGGTGAATTGGCCGTACGGCCAAAGAGGGGCCGGCCCCTCTTACCGGTTCCGAAGCAAGCTGAAGGCCGCAGAAGCGCCCCAGCCGGAGGCGATCGCAATGGCCAAGGCCATCAGGCCGTAGAGAAAAGGCTGCTCGCGGGACATCGAAAACAGGAACCGTTCCAGCCCCACTTTGCGCACATCGATTGTGGTCTCGTAACTGGACACAACCTCGCCGCCGCGGGTCAGAAAGATGCGGGTCTGGTAATCGCCTTCAGTCAGGTCCGCCGGCATCTCAATGGCGGTGCGGAACAGGGTCTGCTCATCTACTGCGACCGTGTTTTCCCGCAGCGAGTAGAGCCCGTTGTCCTCGCGGATGCGCACCACCGCGTCAGCAAAGGACTGGGCGCCGCGGATGTGCATTGCCGCACCGACCGATCGGATGGCCCGTTCGATGGACACCCGGAAACGCAGATCTTCGGTATCCGTCAGCACCTGGTCAAACGGTGCGCTGGTGGCCACCGCATAGAAAGCCGGGGCCGAGTCGACCAGCACGCTGTCCACATTGACCCAGATGCCCAGCTTCTTTTCCTTGCGGCGCACCATCACTGCCGGGGCAGGGCCGGAGACGGTAACAATCACTTCCAGCGGATCCTCCGACGGGATCGGGCTTTCCCGTTTCACCGCGCCGAAGACCAGAATTTCCGAGCCATCAAAGGTGGCGGTGATCGCCACCCGGTCCTGGCTGAGGCCCAGAACGACTTCTTCCTTGGCGGCTTGGGCCGCTGACTGCGGCAGCAGTGCCAGGGCCGCAGCTGTGAGGGCGGACATAAGCAGCTTGCGCATGATCAGTGGCCTCCTGCAGCGCCGAGCGAGTACAGCTCAGCCGGTTGCAGCAGCAGCTCAAGCCCCAGCTTGACACAGACGATGATCACCATCAGCGCCAGCAGGATCCGCAGCTGTTCGGCCTTGAGATAGACACCGATGCGGGTGCCGATCTGGGCTCCGATCACGCCGCCGACCAGCAGCAGCACTGCCAGAACGATGTCCACTGTATAGTTGGTGGTGGCATGCAGCATGGTAGTGAAAGCGGTGACCGTGATGATCTGGAACAGCGAGGTGCCGACAACCACTTTGGTCGGCATGCCAAGGATGTAGATCATCGCAGGCACCATGATGAATCCCCCGCCGACACCCATGATGGCGGCCAGGATGCCGACGCAGATGCCGACCAGGACCGGCGGGATCACTGAAATGTACAGGCCTGAGGTGCGGAACCGCATCTTGAACGGCAGCGCATGCACCCAGCTGCGCTGGCGCCGGGCGGCAGGCGCCGCACCGCCCGCTTTTTTTGATTTGCGAATGGCGTTCAGGCTTTCGATGAACATCAGCCCGCCGACCACGCCGAGGAAGACGACATAGCAGAGCTTCACCAGCAGATCGACTTGGCCAAGCGCCTTGAGGTAGTTGAACACCACCACCCCAAGCGCCGCGCCCATCAGGCCGCCGGCCTGCAGCACCAGCCCCATCTTGATATCGACGGTGCGCCTTCGGAAATGCGCGAGCACCCCGGAAAACGACGAGGCGACAATCTGGTTCGCTTCCGTGGCCACGGCCACGGCTGGCGGGATGCCGATGAAAAACAACAGCGGCGTCATCAGGAAGCCGCCGCCGACTCCGAACATGCCCGAGAGAACCCCGACCATTCCCCCGAGGCCCAGGAGAAGGAAGGCATTGACCGAGACCTCAGCTATGGGAAGGTATATCTGCATGGTCCTTGTTAAACCGCAGTTCGTTCAAAAATCAATGATCTATGCCGCTCTGCAGCGTGCAGGACTGATTTGACGCATCAAACTGGACTTATCGCTGGGTTTGCGGGCACAGGGGCAGGCGGGAAGCTCCCGCGCCCGCAGGAGATGGCTGCGCCAATCGCCTTGGCGGCCTTGGGCCGGGCACCGCACTGCGTGCGGTGCAACAGGGGCCTGCTGTGACACCTCTGAGGGGCAGATAAGGAAACGCCCGGTGCGGGGCCGGGCGTTTCAGCAAGACAGACGCAGGGCTTAACGCTCCTTGACGTAAGGCTCGCCGCCGGCGCGGGGCGGGATCGCCTTGCCGACAAAACCGGCCAGGATCACCACTGTCAGCACGTAAGGCAGCGCGTCCATCGCCTGCACCGGGATGGTGATGCCGCCCAGTTCGATGTTCTGGAACCGCAGTGCGACGGCCTGCAGCAGGCCGAACAACAGGCAGGCGCCCATGGCGTGCCAGGGCCGCCACTTGGCAAAGATCAACGCCGCCAGGGCGATGAAGCCGCGCCCTGCGGTCATGTCCTTGACAAAGCCTGCCTGCAACGCAGTGGCCAGATAAGCCCCGGCAATGCCGCACAACAGGCCGCAGATCATCACTGCCGCGTACCGCAGGCCGACAACCGAGACGCCGGCAGTATCGACCGCCGCCGGGTTTTCACCCACCGCGCGCAGGCGCAGTCCGAACCGGGTGCGGAACAGCACCCACCAGGTGGCAGGCACTGCCAGGAAGGCGATATAGACCAGGATCGAATGGCCCGAAAGCAGCTCGGAATAGACCGGGCCCAGCACCGGCACATCGGACAGGCTGTCGGCAAAGGGCAGGGTGATCGGCCCGAACCGCCCGCCGCTGAACAGCGACGGCGTGCGGCCGCCCTGCTGGAACCAGTCCTGGGCGATCAGCACGGTCATACCCGCCGCCAGGAAGTTGATGGCGACGCCGGAAATCAGCTGATTGCCGCGGAAAGTGATCGACGCCACACCGTGCAGGCCCGCCAGCACCAGCGAGGATCCGATACCGGCCAGCAGCCCCAGCCAGACATTGCCGGTCACGGCAGCGACAGCGGCGGAAAAGAAGGCGGCCATCAACATCTTGCCTTCCAGGCCGATGTCGAAGATGCCCGCGCGCTCGGAGAACAGGCCTGCAAGGCAGGCCAGCAGCAGAGGCGTGGCCAGGCGGACGGTGGAGTCCAGCAGTTGGATGATCGTCAGGAAATCCATCAGCTCCGCCCCTTCCGCACCGCCAGGAAGATCTTCTCAAGCGGCATCCGCACCATGTTGTCCAAAGCGCCGGTGAACAGGATCACCAGCGCCTGGATCACCACGATCAGCTCGCGCGGGATCGAGGTCCAGAGCGCCAGTTCCGCGCCGCCCTGATAGAGGAAGCCAAAGAGGATCGCCGCCAGAAACACGCCAAAGGGATGGTTGCGGCCCATCAGCGCCACTGCGATGCCGATGAAACCGGCGCCTTCGGTGGCGTTCAGCACCAGACGCTCGGCCTCGCCCATCACGTTGTTGACCGCCATCATGCCGGCCAGCGCGCCGGAGATCAGCATGGCGATCATGACAGTGCGGACCGAGGAGATACCGGCATAGCGCGCGCCGGGTTCCGATTTGCCCAGCGAACGGATTTCATAGCCCAGCGGCGTGCGCCAGATCAGCAGCCAGATAAACAGGCAGGCGCCCACAGCAACCAGCAGGCTGACATTGGCCGGGGCCGATTTGGAGAAGCTGATACCGATGGGGGTCAGCAGCTCATGCAGCGACGGCAGATGCACGGCCTCGGGGAAGCGCGCGGTGGCCGGGTCCATCGAGCCTTCGGGGCGCAGCACGTTGACCAGCACATAGTTCAGCACCGCCGCGGCGATGAAGTTGAACATGATGGTGGTGATCACGATATGGCTGCCGCGTTTGGCCTGCAGGTAGGCGGGGATTGCGGCCCAGGCAGCGCCGAAAACCCCGGCGCCCAGAGCAGCAAAGATCAACGCCAGCGACCAGTGCGGCCAGGGGATCAGCAGGCAGACCAGCGCCACGCCAAGCCCCCCCAGCATCGCCTGGCCTTCGCCGCCGATGTTGAAAAGGCCCGCATGAGCCGCAACTGCCACCGCAAGGCCGGTGAACATGAAATTTGTGGCGTAATACAGCGTGTAGCCCCAGCCATAGGTGGATCCCAGGGCGCCATCGACCATCAGTTTGACCGCCGCCACCGGGTCCTCGCCGATCCCGAGGATCACCAGGGCCGACAGGAGTGCGGCCAAAGCCAGGCTGATCAGCGGGATCAGGACCACATCGGCCCATTTCGGCATCTTGTCCATTTACGCGGCCTCCCCCGCGACACCGGCCATCAACAGGCCCAGTTCTTTCTCGTCCGTCTGATCCGCCGGGCGCTCGCCCATGATCATGCCGTCAAACATCACTGCAACCCGGTCCGCCAGCGACAGGATCTCTTCCAGCTCGACCGAGACCAGCAGGATCGCCTTGCCCTGATCGCGCAGCTCGACGATCTGCTTGTGAATGAATTCGATGGCGCCGATATCGACGCCGCGGGTCGGCTGTCCGATCAGCAAAAGCTCGGGGTTCCGCTCAATCTCGCGCGCCACAACGATTTTTTGCTGGTTGCCGCCGGAAAAGCTTTTGGCGGCCAGCCAGGGATCGGGCGGGCGCACGTCGAATTTTGCCATCTTGGCTTCGGTATCCGCCTGCAGGGCGGCGTTATCCAACAGCAGACCGTTCCTGTAGGCCGGATCGCGGTGATAGCCAAAGGCCACATTCTCCCATGCGTGGAAGTCCATGATAAGGCCTTCGCGCTGGCGGTCCTCCGGCACATGGCCGATATGGGCATCCCTGCGCGCGCGCGCATCCGCACCCTGGCCGCGCAGCGGCAAAGGGGTGCCATGCAGTTTGATGCTGCCGCTGCCCGCTCGCATGCCGCCCAAGACTTCCAGCAGCTCCGACTGGCCATTGCCGGCCACGCCTGCGATGCCGACAATCTCACCTGCGCGCACGGTCAGGTCGATGCCCTTGACGCGCTCGACGCCGGCCTCGTCCACCACCCGCAGGTTTTCAATCTCAAGGATCGGTGCGCCGGGCCGGGCCGGCACCTTGTCCACCCGCAGCAGCACCTTGCGGCCGACCATCAACTCCGCCAGATGTTCGGGGCTGGTTTCAGCCGTCTTTACGGTGGCAGTCATCTGGCCGCGCCGCATCACCGAAACAGTATCGGTATACTCCATGATCTCCCGCAGCTTGTGAGTGATCAGAATGATGGTCTTTCCCTCGGCGCGCAGCCGGTCGAGGATGCGGAACAGCTGGTCCGCCTCAGAAGGTGTCAGCACACCGGTCGGCTCATCCAGGATCAGGATCTCGGCTTTGCGGTAGAGCGCCTTCAGGATCTCGACCCGCTGCTGCATACCGACACCGATCTCGTCGATGCGGGCGTCGGGATCCACGAACAGCTCGTACTCTTCTTCCAGCGCCTTCAGCTCCTTGCGGGCACGGCGCAGCGAGGGCATCAGCATGCCGCTGTCCTCGGCCCCCAGCACGATGTTCTCCAGCACGGTGAAGTTCTCCACCAGTTTGAAATGCTGGAACACCATGCCGATGCCCGCGGCAATCGCCGCCTGACTGTCGGGAATCGCGGTCCGCTGTCCCTTGATCCAGACCTCGCCTTTGTCGGCCTTGTAAAAGCCGTAGAGGATCGACATCAGCGTCGATTTGCCGGCACCGTTTTCACCGATGATCCCGTGAATGGTGCCGGGGGCGACGCTGATGGAAATGTCCTTGTTTGCCTGGACCGGGCCAAAGGCCTTAGAAATGCCTTTGAGTTCGATGGCGGGAGCGGTCAATCGGGCTCTCCCATGCCTGTGAATCCGATCAGACGCACCACCTTGGCGTCTTCCAGATCAGCAAAATACTGGCCGCGCACCATCAGTTGGCCGTCCTTCAGGAAATCCACCGTGGCGCGTGCATGGCCATGATGTTCCGAGACGGCTACCACCTTAGCCGCGGCGCCGGGCATCATCGCGCTGAACTGCGCGATGTAGTCCAGATAGGCGTCACGGCCTTCGATGGGGACGGGAGTGTTGGGATCAGAGTAATAGAAACGAGGCCCAAGGGCCGCGTCGGTTTTTGCAGCGCGGTCCTCGGGCGAAGGGTCGCCCCAGGCCGCAAACAGAGTGATAAGGGAATCCGTCATGGCCTGGGGCTTTCTGCTTAGAAGCTCAGCGCGGGGCAGCTGTCGTCAGACATGTAGTCATGCACCTTGATCTCACCCGAGGCGATCTTGGCGGCAGCGTCGTCTACTGCAGCCTGCATGTCAGCAGAGACCAGCGATGCGTTGTGTTCGTCCATGGCATAGCCGACACCACCATTGGCCAGGCCCATGACCGAGAAGCCGGTTTCCATGTCCGCGCCATCCGAGAACGCCTCGAAAACCGCGTTGCCGACCTTTTTGGTCATCGAGGTCAGCACCTTACCCGGGTGCAGGTGGTTCTGGTTGCTGTCCACGCCGATCGACAGAATGCCTTCGTCAGCTGCGGTCTGCAGCACGCCGACACCGGTGCCGCCGGCCGCGGCATAGACCACATCAGCGCCTTGGCTGATCTGTGCCTTGGTCAGCTCCGAGCCCTTTACCGGGTCGTTCCAGGCCGCCGGGGTGGTGCCGGTCATGTTAGAAATCACGTTGGCATCCGGGTTGGCCGCCTTGACGCCCTCGGCGTAGCCGCAGGCAAACTTACGGATCAGCGGGATGTCCATGCCGCCGATAAAACCGACGGTGTTCGATTTCGACGCCATCGCCGCCATCATGCCAACCAAGTACGAGCCTTCATGCTCGTTAAACACCACCGAGCGCACGTTGTCGCCTTCAACCACCATGTCGATGATTGTGAACTTGGTGTCGGGATAGTCGCCTGCAACCTGACCCAGGGCATCGGCAAAGGCAAAGCCGACCATCACAATCGGATTGGCGCCGGCCTCGGCAAAGCGGCGCAGCGCCTGCTCGCGCTGGGCTTCGGACTGCAGCTCAATCTCGCGGTAGCTTTCGCCGGTCTCATCTGCCCAGCGCTGGGCGCCGCCGTGCGCGGCCTCGTTGAAGCTCTTGTCGAACTTGCCGCCCAAGTCGAAGATCAGCGCGGGCTCGGCCAGTGCGGCACCTGCGGTCAGGGCCAGCGACGCGGCTGCGCCCATCAGCGATTTCATCAGGGTCATCAGGTTAACTCCCACTGTCATTATTGTTGGATGCAGCGGAGGTTCCGCTGCCCGGCCCCGTTCAGGCCTTAAAGGGTGTGGCAATTTAGCCTGCAGGGCAGGGAGGGGGTCAACCGCTTTTTGACCATTTGGTGCGAAATCCGCGCAACTGGCCTAGCGGAAGGCTTTTCTCATCAACAGCGCATCCGCCGCTTTTGTCCCAATCCGGCGGTAGTAACCTGCGCGGCGCCCGCATTCCGCGAATCCGCAGGCACGGTACAATGCCTGCGCCGGGGCGTTGTCCTCGGCGACCTCAAGAAAAACTTCGGCCGCACCGCGATCCCGGACAGCTGATTCCCAGTCCGCCATGCAGCGCCGCGCCAAACCCTGGCGCTGATGCGCGGGGTCGGTGGCAATGGTCAAAAGTTCCGCCTCATCCGCGATCACCCGCACCAGGGCAAAACAGCGTGCATCACCGGCGGCAAAGACCAGCGGGCTGTCCAGCAGGGAGGCGAACTCTGCAGCGTGCCACGGGCGGGATTGGGTGAAGGCCGCGGCATGGGTCGCGGCCATCTTCTCCGGTGTCAGCGGTTCACTCATCAATCAGCGCAGGCGGAACATCACTGGAAGGCGCAGCATCTGCAGCGCGCAGGTACAGCGGTGCAGGCGGCTCAGTCACGGTGCGGAACCGTGCAGCGGCAATGCGTGCAACAGCTTCGGCAATCCCTGCTGGGCTTGCCTCGGGCGCAAAGGCCAGCCCGGCACCGCGGGCGGCCGCTTCAGCCTCTTGGCGCGGCATCAGACGCGGTGCCTCGCGCGGCAAGGCGGCATAGACCTGATTGCGCGGGGCAGGCACGGCCGACAGGGCGCCTTCAGCGGTGCGGGCGTCAAACCCGTCGACGCCGACAGCCGGAACTTCCAGCCCCAGCGCCAGCCCGCGCGCTGCGGAAACGGCAATGCGGATGCCGGTGAAATTGCCAGGCCCGACGCCGACGCCAATCGCATCCAGATCTTGCCAGGCGGCGCCGCCTTCGGCCAGCACCTCTTCCAGCAGCAGCATCAGCCGCTCAGCCTGGCCGCGGGTCATTTCTTCCAATCGGGACGCCAGAACCTCATCCCCGCGCAAAAGCGCAGCGGCGCAATGGCCGGCCGAGGTGTCAAAGCCAAGAACCAGCGGCTGAGAGCCATCATTTGTGAATTCGGGGGTGTCTTGCATAGTCATGTCTTGCTGCCGGCGCTGTTCAGCGCATCGCGCCCGGATCCCTCTGCACGCGGCAGGTCATCAGTGAAATGCAGCCAGGGCAGGCGGGATCTTTCGTGGCAATGGATGTCCGGCGCCAGTTCATCCGCCTGGTCCAAAATACCAACAGGCACATAGATCTGGCCGGGCAAGTAGCCGAATGCTGCCGCCAGTGGTGATCCGCAGTCCTTGCAGGTCCACCGTGAAACGCCGGGCTGACTGGAAAACGCCGGCCCCAGACCAGGCTCAGCGCGGAGATCCGCCTCGTCAAAGGCTGCGAAGGCGCCAACAGGACCGCCGGTCCAGCGGCGGCAGTCGCTGCAATGGCAATAGGCCACCGTCTGCGGGCGGGCGCTGAATTTCAGCCGTATCGCCCCGCAATAACAGCGGCCTGTAATGGGAAAGGCTGCCTCAGACGGCAACCGGGCGCACCTCGGTGACTTCCGGGATATAATGGCGCAGCAGGTTCTCGATGCCCATCTTCAGTGTCAGGGTCGAAGACGGGCAGCCCGCACAGGCGCCCTGCATATGCAGATAGACCACACCGCGGTCAAACCCATGAAAGGTGATGTCGCCACCGTCCTGGGCCACCGCCGGACGCACGCGGCTGTCCAGCAGTTCCTTGATCTGGTTGACGATCTCGGCGTCCTCGCCGGAATGTTCGGCATGGCCCGAGGCCGGATCGGCAGAGCCGTCCGCCATCACCGGCTGGCCGGACTGGTAATGCTCCATCACCGCGCCGAGGATGGCGGGCTTGATGTGGTCCCACTCAACGCTGTCCGCCTTGGTCACAGTCACAAAGTCATTGCCGAAAAAGACGCCGGTCACGCCGTCGACCGCAAAGATGCGGGAGGCCAGCGGCGATTTGGCCGCAGCATCGGCGCTGGGGAAATCAGCAGTGCCTGCTTCCAGAACGGTCTGGCCCGGCAGGAATTTCAGCGTCGCCGGGTTGGGCGTGGATTCAGTCTGAATGAACATGTCGGGTCTCCGTTAAGCGTGCCCCCGATATGCGCTCTGCGCGGCCTCAAGTCAAGATTTGGAACTATTCTAAATCGTACGGGCGGCGGCGTGGTCTAACGCCTGCTCCAGCCGGTCGTCGCCCCAGAACAGTTCCGGCCCGCTGGTGAAACTAGGCGCGCCGAAAATACCTGCGGCGCTGGCCGCCTCGGTCTGCGCGCGCAGTGCCGTTTTGATGTCAGGCGATTGCGCGCGGTCCAGCAGGTTCGCATCCAGTCCGGCCTGATGCAGACAGTCCAGCAGGACAGGTTCAGCGGAGATATCGGCCCCGGTCCCGAACTGTGCCTGAAACACGGCCTGGGCAAAGGTTTCGATTCGACCGTGCTCTGCTGCGGCCAGCGCCAGCCGTGCGGCCGGCAGCCCGTTTTGCGGAAACGGATCGGGGCGGCGGAAGGGCAGGCCGCGGGCCGCGCAGATCCGCTGCATGTCGCGCCACATATAGCGGCCCTTGGCAGGGAAGAGGTTGAAGGGCGATGTGGTCCAGCCCTGGGCAGCGAAGATGGGACCCAGCAGAAACGGCTTCCAGGTAACTGCGGCGCCGCGCGCCTTGGCGGCGCTGCTGATCCGCATCACGCTGAGATAGGAGTAGGTGGAAGCAAACTCAAACCAGAAGGCGACACTGCGATCCATTGCCTCCGCCTCCTGCTGGTCAGGTAATGGCTTCCAGCTTTTCCTTCGACAGATCGCCGGGCACTATGGTTATCGGCACCGGCAGGGCGCCAGATGTTTTGGTCAGCTGAGTGACCAGCGGTCCCGGCCCTTTGCGCCCGGTTCCGGCACCCAGCACCAGCACGCCGATTTCGGCGTCGTCCTCGATATACTGCAGGATTTCCGGCACCGCTTCGCCTTCGCGGATCACCAGATCGGGGTCCACGTTCTGGCGGTCGCGCATCCATTTGGCAAAGACCTCGAAATGGGCGTGGATCCGCTCGCGCGCTTCTTCCCGCATCACTTCGCCGACGCCGATCCAGTGGTTGAATTCGTCCGGCGGGATAACTGACAGAATTGTCACGCCCGCACCGGTGTGCGCCGCCCGCATCGCGGCAAAGCGCATCGCGTTCAGGCATTCGCGGCTGTCATCCAGCACCACTAGGAATTTGCGCATCTTCGCTCTCTCGTTGTTCCACCGCGGATCATGACCCAAGCGGGCGCATCAGGCAATAGAGCCAAAGCTGCCAGGCCGTTGCGATAATCTGGCCCTAGACTGCCGGTTGTGCGGGGCAGGGGAAGTGCTCCCGCTCCCGCAGGATTATCCGGCTGTGCCGGAAACTCCTTGGCGGCATTGGGCCGGGCGCCGCGCAGATGCGCGGCGCGGCGCCGTGCGCAAGCATGGTGTGATGCCCAACCGCACCGCGGGCTTTTGCCAAGAAGATCGCACGCGGGCGGGAGCCTGTTCCGCCCGTGAGGCAAGCGGAATGTTACCTTTGGCCGGATGCCCAATCCCAGTACATTTCGCGCACCCGCTTGGCCACAGGACCGGCCTGATACCGGCACGCGTCAAAGGCGGTGACCGGGGTGATCTTGCTCATATTGCCGGAGAGAAAGACCTCATCGGCCTCTTCGAAATCCTGATAACTCAGCACGCATTCCTGAACGGGGATACCATCGGCACGCATGTTGCTGATGTGGCGGGCGCGGGTGATACCGGCCAGAAACGTGCCGTTTGGGATCGGAGTGAACACTGCGCCATCGCGCACCATGAAGACATTGCTGGTGGCCGTTTCCGCCACGTTGCCCATCGCATCCAGCGCCAACGCATTGGAAAACCCCTTGCTGCGCGCCTCCCGCAGCATCCGGGCGTTGTTGGGATACAAGCAGCCGGCCTTGGCATTCACCACCGCATTTTCCAGCACCGGGCGGCGAAAGCGGGTGCGGGTGAGTGTTGCGGCAGTGGTGTCCGGTGCCATCGGAATTTCCTCCAGGCTGACCGCAAAGCAGGTGCTGTCAGGCTTGGGGGCGATCAGGGTCTCGTCCCCGTCTGCGGCCCAGTACATGGGCCGGATATAGACCGCAGCACCAGGCGCAAACGCCTCCAGCCCCTCGCGGATCACCTCCGCCATCTGCTCTGTTGAAAGCGTAGGGGTCATCATCAGCGCCTGGGCCGAGGCGTTGGTGCGGGCGCAGTGCAAGTCCAGATCCGGGACCACCCCTTCAAAGAACCGCGCGCCGTCAAACACCGAGGATCCCAGCCACATTGCATGATCCGCGGCTCGCATCACCGCCAGGTTCCCGTCATGCCACGTGCCGTCAAAATAGGTCCGGATGGTGCTGCCCGCTGCCATTGCATTGCCCTCGCTTTACGTTGCGAAAACTAGGCAGAGTTGGCGCGGCAGTCCAGACATGCTTACTTTCCAGGCGGGTGGAGCCGCAGCCGTGAAATGGGCAAACCACATGCTTTTCAGTGCCTTACATGGCGCGGATGGCGGGATGTGACGTGGCGTTTGGTAGGTCAGTAATACTGCCCAATTGTTTCGCGCGCGAAACATTCGGTCAGGAAAGCTGACTTAATCAACCTTAGCATGTGTTTCCGGCAAGATCCAGCGCGCCGCAAGGCGCGCCCGGCCCAACCGGGCAAGCGCATCCGGATGCGCGCAGGCCCGGGCGGGAGCGCATTGCTCCGGCGGGTTACGCAGCCGGTTTCAACCCGGTCTTGCCAAGAATTGCCCGGGCTTCCTGCTGCCATCGGGCTTTCAACTCGGCATTCGGGGTACGGCGCAGGCCCATGGCCTTGAGCCCTTCGAACTTGTCCGATGCTTCCTGGCCAAAGCTTGCCGCCACCCGCGGCCACCAGTAGTCCGCCAGTTCTTGCAGCGCTTGCGTGCCGTGAGCCTCGACCAGCGCCATCAGCCCTTCTTCCGCCAGTTCCGCATGGTGCGCCTCGACGGGCAGAATGGCGCGAAACGCCTCGGCCAGCGGCTGGTAGGAAACATGGGACAGCTCCTCCAGCTGCAGTGCCACCGCGCGGCCCATCAGGAGGTTCATCATCACCGCATCGGCCCAGCCTTCCAGCGGGTAGTTGAACACGGCAAGCCGCATGTCGTGCTTGGTACGGCTCTGGCCGATGTCGGCATTCCGTTCCAGCCGTGCGGTCCAGGGGTGGTGGTCGGCATAGCGTTCAGTATCGGCGCCAAAGTCACCCATGATGCGCAGCACCTTCTCGGCGCTGTCGGATTTTTCCAGCACGATCTTTGCGGCGGCGATGCGGGCCTTGATGCCGGGGCCTTCGTTGATGATGTCGGCAAAGCCGGCAGCACCCGCCAATTCGCTGTCGACGAAGGTTGCCATCATCTTCATCAGTTCGGCGCGATAGCGCGGCGGCACGTTGGAGGGGTTGGTCAGAACCCCGCCCTGTGCCAGATAGCTTTCGATGCTCATGTCTTCGGTCATGGTCTTGCTCCCTCGCTCTTGCCGTTACTGGTCGTAATCTACCACGACATTGTCCGTCACCGGATAGGCCTGACAGGACAGCACATAGCCCTTTTCGACCTCGTAATCCTCCAGCGCATGATTGGCGACCATCTCGACCTCGCCTTCCAGCACCTTGCAGCGGCAGGTGGAGCAGACGCCGGCCTTGCAGGCGTATGGCGCGTCCATCGCGTTCTCCAGTGCCGCATCCAGCAGGGTCATGTCCTTGCCCATCTCGACGGTCTGGGTAGCACCGTCCAGGGTGATCGCAGCCTTGGTCTGATTGGCGCTGCTGGCGGCATCCGTTGCGGTGGCCTTGCGTTTGGCGCGGCCCGGCTGGGCCGAGGCGAACAGCTCAAACTTGATCTGGCTGTCATTGAGACCGGCAGTGCGCAGCGCGCTGGCGATGCCCAGCATCATCGGCTCAGGCCCGCAGATGAAGGCGGTGTCGACCGATTGGATGTCGATCCAGTGCTTAAACAGCTGAGCGCATTTTTCTTCGGTCACCAGGCCGGTGAACAGGTCGATTTCCTGCGCGTCCGACTCCAGCACGTGGATCACGTTGAAGCGGCCCATGTAGAGGTTCTTAAGATCCTCCAGCTCCTCGCGGAACATGATCGTGTTCACGCCCTTGTTGGCATAGACCAGCGTGAAGGAGGCGTTCGGCTCTGCCGCCAGCGTGGTTTTGAGGATTGAAAGAACCGGGGTGATGCCGGAGCCGCCGGCAAAGCCCAAATAATGCTTCTCAGTACCTGCATCGAGCGGTGTGAAGAAGGTGCCCATCGGCGGCATTGCCTGCAGGGTGTCGCCGGGTTTCAGCTCTGTATTGGCCCAGGTGGAGAACGCGCCGCCATCGACGCGTTTGATGCCGACCTGCAGGATGCCTTCGTCCTTGCCGGCGCAGATTGAGTAGCTGCGGCGCAGCTCCTCGCCGTCGAAGTCGCGGCGGAAGGTCAGGTACTGGCCTTGGGTGAAATCGAACTCCTCAGCCGCGCCGTTTGCGGGCTTCAGGGTAACTACCACCGCATCGCGGATGGTTTTACGGACGTCGGTGACTTCAAGGTCGTGAAAGCGCGCCATCAGGGTCTCCTCAGATGCACTTGAAATAATCAAAGGGTTCGAGGCAGTCCTGGCAGCGCCAGTGGGCCTTGCAGGGGGTCGAGCCGAACTGGCTGACCTTGGTGACATGTGTGCTGCCGCAGTTCGGGCATTTTTCAGGGCCGCCAGCGGCTTGGGGCGGGGCGATACCGTAGTCTTCCAGCTTGGCGCGGCCCTTGGCGGACATCCAGTCGGTGGTCCAGGCGGGGGCGATCTGGGTTTTCAGTTGCAGATCCCGGATGCCATGATCCCGCAGAGCGGTTTCGATATCCAAGGCAATCACCGCAGTTGCCGGACAGCCGGAGTAGGTCGGGGTGACGGAAACAACCAGAGTTTTGCCTTCCCAGGCCACATCGCGGATGATGCCCAGATCCACCAGCGAGATCACCGGGATCTCCGGATCCGGCACGGCGTCGAGCCACTGCCATATCTGGTCAATGCTTGGCTGAGTTGTCACTTGGCTCATGCGGTTTATCCTCATTGGCTGTTCCGCCCGGATGGTAGGCCCGGCAGACCCCGGCCTCTCCGTCAAACCAAAGGTTTGCCTTCGGCAAAGCGGGAGGGGGCTTCACCCCCACTCGAGGCCGGGGGCCGCCCTCAGTTCTTTGGCCTTGGCCCTACCACTTGGCGCCCGGATAGGCGCGCTGCAGCCATTGCATTTGGGTCAGCAAATGGCCCAGGTGCTCGGTGTGCATGGTACCGGTGCGTCCGCCCTTATGGGCAAAGCGGCTCTCCGGGATGGTCAGCGTGGCCTCATTCAGGATGCGGGAGACCAGCGCGTCATATTCCTCGCGCAGGGAGGCCGGATCGGGCGCGATACCCGCCTTGACCATCTCGGCGTCCACATCGTCGGACTGGAACATCTCGCCCGCATAGGGCCACAGATAATCCAGTGCCTCCTGCATTCGGCGGTGGCTTTCCTCAGTGCCGTCCCCCAGGCCCACCACGGTATCAGCGGAGCGTTCCAGGTGATAGGCGACCTCTTTCGAGGCCTTCCCGGCAATCGCGGCAACGCGTTCGTCGGAGGATTTCATCAGCCGGCCCAGCTGGATCGAGTGCCAGGCGTCGAACAGGAACTGACGCATCAGGGTGCGGCCGAAGTCGCCGTTCGGCACCTCAGCCAGCAGCACGTTGCGGAAGTCCCAGGCGTCGCGCAGGAAGGCCAGGTCGTCGGCGGTTTTGCCAGTCCCTTGTACCTCAGCCGCAAGGCCGAGCCACATCTGCGTCTGGCCAATCATATCCAGCGCGGTATTGGCCAGCGCGATGTCCTCTTCCAAAACTGGTGCATGGCCGCACCATTCGCTGACCCGGTGGCCGAGGATCAGGGTGTTGTCCCCCATCCGCAGCAGGAACTGCAGGAATGCCTCTTCGCGGGTCATTACATCGCCCCCACTTCTTCGGGGATGTCGAAGAAGGTCGGGTGGCGGTAGACCTTGCTTTCCGACGGCTCATAAAGCGGACCCTTGTCGCTGGGCGAGGATGCGGCGATATGATTGGCTTCGACCACCCAGATCGACACGCCTTCATTGCGGCGGGTGTAAACATCGCGGGCGTTCTTGATCGCCATTTCGGCGTCTGGCGCATGCAGGCTGCCGACGTGGCGGTGGCTCATGCCGTGCTGGCCGCGGATGAAGATTTCCCAGAGGGGCCATTCGTTTTTCATCGTTATGTCTCCTATTCGCTGTCCGGACCCAGTCCGGGGCCATATGCGTCGGACGAAAGGTCCTGTCCAAAGGCAAGCCCGTGGCCATCGGGGTCCTTGATCTGAAAATCACGGCATCCGTATTCACGGTCTTCGGGCAGGCTGAGATGAGGCAGGTTCAGCGCGGTGAATTCTGCGTGCAGCGCATCTGCATCTTCAACGTAAAGATATGCGGCCCAGCCTTGGTTCACCGGGATTTCGCCGCTTTCTGAACGGTCCAGCCCCAAGGTGACCTGCCCGCGCTGAACGATGCCAAAGCCGGGCGGATCGCCCCATAGCCCCTGAGCTGTGAAGCCGAGACGCTGGTAGAAGGCAACGGAGCCGGTGACGTCGCGCACCTGCAGTATCGGCATGGCGCGTTGAAGTTTCATTCCGCGGCAACCTTGTTGGCGGCTTTCTTTTTGGCATGCGCCAAGAGGCCGTCGCGGACCCATTTGCCGTCGTCCCAGGCCTTGTTACGGGCGGCGAGGCGGTCCGTGTTGCAGGGGCCGTTGCCCTTGATCACCTCAAAGAACTCGGACCAGTCCGGATCTGTGTAGTCATAGTGGCCGCGTTCCTCGTTCCACTTCAGGCCCGGGTCCGGGACCGTCAGGCCAAGGTATTCGGCCTGCGGCACGGTCTGGTCGACGAATTTCTGGCGCAGCTCGTCGTTGGTGTTCATCTTGATCTTCCAGGCCATCGACTGGGCTGAATGGACCGAGTCCTTGTCGGAGGGGCCGAACATCATCAGCGACGGGTACCAGAGGCGGTTCAGCGCATCCTGGGCCATCTTTTTCTGCTCCGGGGTGCCCTCTGCCATCTGGCGGATGGCGTCATAGCCTTGGCGCTGGTGGAAGCTTTCTTCCTTGCAGACGCGGATCATCGCGCGGGAGTAGGGGCCGAAGGAGGTGCGCTGCAGCGGCACCTGGTTCATGATCGCCGCGCCGTCAACCAGCCAGCCCACTGCGCCGATGTCGGCCCAGTTCAGGGTGGGATAGTTGAAGATCGAGGAATACTTCATGCGGCCGTCCAGCAGCATTTCGGTCATCTCGTCGCGGGAGACACCCAGGGTTTCTGCCGCACAATAGAGGTAGAGCCCGTGGCCCGCCTCGTCCTGCACCTTGGCAAGCAGGATCGCCTTGCGCTCCAGCGTCGGCGCGCGGGTGATCCAGTTGCCTTCGGGCAGCTGGCCGACGATTTCGGAATGGGCGTGCTGGCCGATCTGGCGGATCAGCGTCTTGCGGTAGCCTTCGGGCATCCAGTCCTTGGGCTCGATCTTCTCGCCCGCGTCGATGCGCGCCTGGAAGGCCGCCAGCTGTTCCGGATCGTCCTGGGTCGCTTCGGATTTGACCATCTGAGCATACATGTCTGGGACCTCCTAAAGTTCGTTACACGCGTTCGAGGATCAGGGCGGTGCCCTGTCCGACGCCGACGCACATGGTGCAAAGCGCATAACGCCCGCCAGTGCGTTGCAATTGGTAGGCGGCGGTCAGCACCAGCCGCGCGCCGGACATGCCGAGCGGGTGGCCGAGTGCGATGGCACCGCCATTGGGATTAACATGGGGCGCATCGTCCGCAACGCCAAGCTCGCGCAGGGTGGCAAGGCCTTGGCTTGCGAAAGCTTCATTCAGTTCGATCACGTCCATCTGTTCGATGGTCAGGCCGGTGCGGGCCAGAACCTTGCGGGTGGCAGGCACCGGGCCGATGCCCATGATGCGCGGCTCAACCCCGGCGGCGGCCATGCCGACAATGCGGGCCATCGGTTTCAGCCCGTTTTTGGCCGCGGCGGCTTCATTCGCCATCAGGATTGCGGCGGCGCCGTCATTGACGCCCGAGGCATTGCCTGCGGTGACAGTCTTGTCCGGGCCGTTGACGCCCTTGAGGCCTGACAGCTTTTCAGCCGAGGTGCCGGGGCGCGGGTGTTCGTCGGTGTCCACGACGATGGGCTCACCCTTGCGCTGGGGGATGGTGACCGGGGTGATCTCGTCGTTGAAAATGCCGGCCTCATGTGCGGCGGCCCAGCGGGCCTGGCTGCGGGCGGCAAGGGCATCCTGATCTTCGCGGGAGATGCCGTAATCTGCGGCGACGTTATCGGCAGTCTGCGGCATGGAATCGGTGCCGTACATTTCGTGCATTTTCTTGTTCACGAAACGCCAGCCGATGGTGGTGTCATAGACCGTATTGGCGCGGGTGAAAGCAGACGTGGCCTTGGGCATCACGAAAGGCGCACGGGACATGCTTTCGACGCCGCCCGCGATGGCCATGTCATAATCGCCCGCTTTGATGCCGCGCGACGCCATGCCGACCGCATCCATGCCGGAGGCGCAGAGACGGTTGATGGTGGTGCCGGGAACGCTTGTGGGCAGCCCCGCCAGCAGGGCCGCCATACGGGCCACGTTGCGGTTGCTTTCTCCGGCCTGATTGGCGTCGCCCAGGATCACGTCATCCAGGCTGCTCCAGTCCACATCCGGGTTCCGCGCGGCAAGCGCAGCAATCGGCAGGGCGGCCAGGTCATCGGTGCGCACCTGGCTCAGCGCGCCGCCGTAGCGGCCGATCGGGGTGCGGGTGGCATCGCAGATGAAAGCATCCATGGGTATTCACGTCTCCTGTGGCGGCGGCAGGATAAGCCGACCGTTGGGTCGGTATTACGCCGGAAGATGATTCGCGGCAAGTTAAATGTAACGGAAAAGTTCGCTCATGTGAAATCGTGTAACGAGTTGGGCGGGTTTCAACCGTTTCCCGATACCTGCCCTGTGATCCGGTTTCTAAAATCAGTGCAGAGCAGGACATCGTTGAGGTAGCGTCTGCCCTGAACCTCAAAATGGGTCAGGGCCGCTTTTTCAAAGCCTTGGCTGAGATAAAAGGCGATGGCCCCTTTGTTTTCAGAGTTGGTAGCCAGCCACGGAGCGTCCCATCCGTTGGTGCGGCACGCCTCAACCCCTGCGGCAAGCAAGGATTGCCCCAGGCCCTTCCCCTGGTGCCGGGGCTGAACGTAAAGGGTGGAGATCTCAGTTTCTGAGCTGCTGCCGGCTGGGCACGGGTTGCCGTGCGATATCCGGACGTAGCCGTCTATTCCCTCTTGGTTTTCTGAAACCAGCAGCGTTTCTGCGGGGCGGTTCAGGAGGTCAAGGAAGTGTTCGCGGGTGAATTGGCCAAGCGCATAGTCCGCAAAGAAGCTGCTGACGCCCCTGCGCAGATAGGTGCCGATCCACACTTCGATGGACAGGGCCGCCAGACTGGAGGCGTCTTCGGTCTTGGCAACGCGGATTGATCCGGGATCGGGCGTATCGGTCATAATGTGTTTTGCCTTTGGAAAAACTGCGGATGGTGGCCACGCCGGGAGGTTTTGGCGGCTGACGGAAATCATCCTCGCCATTTTGCTTCACCTGTTCAATAATCCCGGCATTTACCGGGAGGTGCCGATGAACATTCTCTACATCATGTTCGACCAGTTGCGGTTCGACTATCTGAGCTGCGCAGGCCATCCGCATCTGCACACCCCGCATATTGATGCGCTGGCGGCCAGGGGTGTGCGGTTCACCCGCGCCTATGTGCAGTCGCCGACCTGCGGCTCGTCGCGGATGTCGAGCTATACCGGGCGCTACCCGTCCAGCCATGGTGTGCAGTTCAACAGCTACCCCTTGCGGGTGGGGGAGTGGACCATGGGTGACCATCTGCGCAAGGCGGGCATGGGCTGCCACCTGATCGGCAAGACGCATATGGTGGCCGATGCGGAAGGGATGCAGCGGCTGGGCCTGGCGCCGGACAGTGTGGTCGGCGTGCGCCAGTCGGAGTGCGGGTTTGACCCGTGGGTGCGTGATGACGGGCTGTGGGCGGAAGGGCCGGACGGGTTCTATGACCAGAAACGCAGCCCTTATAATGAGTACCTGAAGGAAAAGGGCTACCCGGGTGGCAACCCCTGGAACGATTTCGCCAATGCCGGGGTTGAGGGGAGTGACGTGGCGTCCGGCTGGTTCATGGTCAACGCGGATAAGCCTGCCAATATTGCCGAGGAAGATAGCGAAACGCCCTGGCTGACCACCCAGGCGATGGCGTTCATCGAACAGGCCACAGGCCGCTGGTGCGCGCATCTGAGCTATATCAAACCGCATTGGCCTTATATCGTTCCGGCCCCCTATCACGGCATGTACGGGCCTGAGCACGTGCTGCCGGTAGTGCGCTCGGAGGTCGAGCGTGACGCGGCGCATCCGGTGTTCGACGGCATGATGAACAACCAGATCGGCAAGACCTTCAGCCGTGATGAGGTGCGCGAAAAGGTCATTCCCGCTTATATGGGGCTGATTAAACAGGCCGATGACCAGATGGGCCGGCTGTTTGCCTGGCTGGAGGAAACCGGCCGCATGCAGGACACGATGATCGTGGTGACCTCGGACCATGGCGACTACTTGGGCGATCATTGGCTGGGCGAGAAGAACCTGTTCCACGAACCCTCGATCAAGGTGCCGCTGATCATCTACGACCCGCGCGCAGATGCTGATGCTGCACGTGGAACAACCTGCGATGCGCTGGTGGAGGCGATCGACCTGTTGCCGACTTTCCTGGAGGCGGCGGGCGGCGATCCGGCGCCGCATATCCTGGAGGGGCGCTCCCTGATGCCGTTTCTGCGCGGGGAAAACCCGGCGTGGCGGGATTATGCAATTGCCGAGTTCGACTACTCCACCATGCCGCTGTGCGAAAAACTGGGGCTGGAGCCGAAGGATGCACGTCTGTTCATGGTGACGGACAAGCGCTGGAAGTTCATGCATGCCGAAGGCGGGTTGCGGCCGATGCTGTTCGACATGGAAAACGACCCGGATGAACTGGTGGATCTCGCCAAGGGCAATGCGCATCAGGAGGTCATTGGCGTTATGTATGACCGGCTGTTGGAGTGGGGGCTGCGGATGTCGCAGCGCATCACCCTGTCGGATGCGCAGATCAAGGCGCGTCGTGGCAAGTCCGGGCGCAAGGGTATCCTGCTGGGCGTTTATGAGGCGGATGAAGTGGCGCCGGAGCTGACGGAGAAATACCGCGGGCCGGTGCCGCAATAACCAGTCTGCACATTCACCTTTGCACAAATACTCCGGGGGAGCCCGCAGGGCGGGGGCAGCGCCCCCAACCCGCGTTGCCAAGCCGCGGCAGCGGGCATAAATTGACCGGAAACGCATCAGGGGCGGCGCAATGGCTGGGCAGACAGAGCAGATTCTGAACGCAATCCTAGAGGACATTGAAGCAGGCCGCCTGGTGCCGGGCGCGCCGCTGGAGGAAGGCGAACTGGTGGAGCGCCACGGAGTCTCCCGCACGCCGGTCCGGGAGGCTTTTATCCAGCTGGAAGCCATTGGGCTGATTAAACGGCTGCCGCGCAAAGGGGCAGTGCTGTTCAAGCCGACGCTGGAAGAATTCCTGGCCATTCTTGAGGTGCATGCCCGCCTGGAGGGGCAAGCGGCGGCGCTGGCGGCGCGGCGGCTGTCTCCGGCGCGGGCGGCGGAGCTGGAGGCGGTTGTGGCTGCCTGCGAAAAGCATGCTGTGGAAAAGGGCGATGGTGATCCTGCAGGCTATTATCAACTGAATCTGCGCTTTCATGCCTGTGTGGCGGAGGGTTCCGGCAATCCGTTTCTGGTCGAGATGATCAAGACCAACGCACGCAAGCTGATGGCCTACTACCGGGCGCGCTACCGCTATCCCGGCGCCATTGCCCAATCTGCCAAAGAGCACCGGGAGATTGCCGCGCTGATCGTTGCCCATGACCGTGAGGGCGCGGAAGCTGCGATGATATCCCATGTGCAATTCGATCAGGTCACGGTGATGGATCTGCTGGCAGCACTGGGGTGAGACGCTGCTGAACGGGGCCTGCGGCCCCGTGCCTCCGGCGGGAGTATTTTCAGAAAGATGAAACCGGGCTGGGCCTTTCAGCTCAGGGGGGCTTGTTCGAAGAAGCGGGCAAGGCTTTCTGTAAAGGTTTGCTGATCGGAGTGTTCCGCTAGGCTGTCCAAGGCTCGGGTGTGCGCGTCCGGGCCAAGTTTTTCCTGCATTTCATCGGTCAGAGCGGTGATGAAGCCGTGGGTCATCTCCGGGTGATGCTGGGTCGTGAAAATGTGTCTGCCCAGTGTGAAGCCTGAATTCATGCCATGGCTTTCGGCGCAGGGTACGGCCTGAGGCGGCAGGCTGCGGACATATTCGCAATGAGAGCCATAAAGTTTCACCTCCTTCGGCAGCGCGGCAGCCCAGTCCGGCCGGGTCAGCAGATGGTTGCGGGTCAGCCCATGCACCCAGCCGTCCGGGTTGCGGTCCAGGCTGCCGCCGAGGGCCAGTGCGATGGCCTGATGGCCGAAACAGGCGCCGAACAGCGGGAAGCCGCGTGCGTGGGCGGTGCGGATCAGCTCCAGCAGCTGCGCGACCCAAGGGGCGCCGGAGCGGACCGAGGCCGGGCTGCCGGTGATCATGGCGCCGTCGAATGCAAACAGATCCTGCGGGAACCCGCCATCCTTCACGGTGAACACCGAGGTGCGCCAGTCCGGTCGTGCCATCTGGATCAGCCGGGTGAACTTCTCGCCGTCCTTGGGGTGTCTTTGGGCAAATTCGCTTTCGTCGGTGTTGGTCATCAGGATGGCCAAATGCATGAGTACGCTCGCAAGATTTTCGTTTACATATTTATGATGCTCATTAATATACAATGGGCAAGCAAGTTAGGGAAGCCCGCAATGACAGTTTGGACCCCCACCGATGACGGCTATGCGGATCTGAGCAGCCATGACGCTTTTGCCGGCGGCGCGCCGCACAACACCTTTGCCCGGCTCCGGCGCGAGGACCCGCTGCATTGGACCGAGTATGCGGGGGGGCAGAATTTCTGGTCGGTCACCCGTTATGAAGACATCACGGTGATGAACAAGAACACCGATGTGTTTTCCTCGGCGCGCGGGATCCGGATGGAGGACCAGTCCTATGAGGAATACCTGGCGCGGCGCACCTTTCAGGAGACCGATCCGCCGGAGCATTCCAAGGTGCGGATGAAGTTGCTGAAGGCGTTCTCCAAGACCACGATGGCGCAGTATGAGCAGGATATCCGGGACCTGTGCGCGGATATTCTGGATCAGGCGCTGGCGAAGGGGGAGTTCGACGCCACTAAGGAAATCGCCCGCCAGCTGCCGATGCGGATGCTGGGCCGGGTCGTCGGTCTGCCGGAGGCGGATCTGCCTTGGCTGGTGGAAAAGGGCGATGCGCTGATTGCCAATACCGATCCGGACTTCACCTCTCACGTACTGGACAAGATGCAGACGGATGAATTCCGAATGATGCCCTTCAACTCGCCTGCGGGTGCCGAGCTTTATGTCTATGCCAAGGAGCTGATGGAGGAGAAGGCGCGAAAGGGGGACACCTCGGGCGTGCTGAACCTGATCCTGGAGCCGGCCAAGGATGGCTCGGTCATCACCGAGAGCGAGTTCCGCAACTTCTTCTGCCTGCTGGTGGCGGCGGGCAACGACACCACGCGCTACTCAATTGCTGCCGGCATTCAGGCGATGTGCCATCAGCCGGAGCTGCTGGCGCAGATGCAAGCGGGCGGCGCGGTTTGGGAGACTGCCGCGGATGAGATCATCCGCTGGGCGACGCCTGCGCTGTATTTCCGCCGTACCGCGACGCGGGATGTCGAGATGCACGGCAACACCATCCAGCAAGGCGACAAGGTGCTGTACTGGTTTGCCTCGGCGAACCGGGATGACGGGTATTTCGAGGATCCATTTCACGTGAATCTTCACCGCAGCCCGAACCGGCATCTGTCGTTCGGGCAGTTCGGTCCGCATGTTTGCCTGGGCATGTGGCTGGCGCGGCTGGAGGTCACAGTGCTGTTTCAGGAGCTGGCCAAGCGGATCCGGCATATCGAGCCGGCAGGGCCGCATAAATTCCTGCGTTCGAACTTTGTCGGCGGGATCAAGGCGCTGCCGGTGCGGGTGGAGGTTGCCTAGCAGCTAGGCCATGCCGCAGGAAAGACTCTGCGAAAACCGCTAAATATGTTAAGTAACAAGGCACGGGAAACGATGCCGAAGACTGACCAACAGCGAAGGACCTTGAGCCATGAAGACCCGCCTGCGCGCGATGTTTTGCGATCACCTCAGCATCATGCGGGGGAAGTACCTGCCAAATTCCAAGATCGGAGACGACTCGACCCGGTTCTGCCGGTCGGTGTTTGGCACCCATTACGACAGGGACCTGCTGGATGCGCCGGGCTCGATGGTCAAGCAAGGCCTGCCGGACATGGAGCTGAAATGGCTGCATGATGATATCCGCGACAGCTGGCATGCCTCGACCAAGGTGGTGTTGGGCGACCTGTATGACGACGAGGGGCAGCCGTTGGCGCTGTGTCCGCGCTGGGCGCTGAAGCGGGCGGTGAAAGATTGGCAGAAGCACGGGCTGACGCCGAAAGTCGGGATTGAGCTGGAGGCCTTTGCGCTGCAGGCGGATGATCGCGGGCGGCTGATGCCCTATGATGCCCCGGGAGGGGTGGTTTACGGCACCGGGCCGTTTGCCGATCCGCTGCGGTTCAATGACCGGATCTGGGCGATGGCGGATGACATGGGCTTCTCGCTCGACATGATCACCGCCGAATTCGACAGCCCGCAGTTCGAATACACGCTGACCTTTGATGATGCGGTGAAGGCGGTGGATGACATCGTGCTGTTTCGCCTGATGGCGCGGGAGGTGGCGCTGGAATACGGCATTGTCCTGACGTTCATGCCGAAACCGGTGGCCGAGGCCGGCGGTTCGGGGATGCACATCAACTTCTCTTTTACCGATGAGGCGGGCGGCAATGCGCTGTCTTCAGGGCCGCGGGGCGGGCCGCAACATATGAACGATCTGGCGCGCGGCTGCCTGGCGGGGCTGCTGCATCACCACAAAGGGCTGGCGGGGCTGATTGCGCCGACCGCCAACAGCTATATGCGGCTGCAGCCGGGCTCGCTGTCGGGATACTGGCAGAACTGGGGCGGGGATCACCGCAACGTGACCACTCGGATCAGCGCGGAAGGCGGCGCCAAGGCGCGGCTGGAGCACCGGATGGCGGATGCTTCGGCCAATCCTTATACGGCAGTGGCAGCGGTGCTGCAGGCGGCGCGCCTTGGGGTGGAGAACAGCCATCAGCTGCCGCCAATGGAAACCGGTGACGGCTTTGACCGGACTGACGCACGCGAAGGCACGGCGGCTGATCTGAAAGGGGCGGCAGATGATCTGGAGCGGGATACGGTGCTGGCAGAGGCCGTCGGGCCTGAGCTGGTTGCCAACCATATCTTCATGAAACGCAAGGAAGTGCGCAAGACCCGCGACCTGGAAGGTGATGGGATGCGTGATTTCTACGTTCATTTCATCTGATATTAACTAAAGGGGACTCTGCAAGGGGCATGGAAACGGGCGCGGCTGCGGCAGTTGCGCCCGTTTCCATATCACGCCACCTCGCCGCGTCAGCGGCGCTGTCGTGTTTGGCGCAGGTGTCAGCTCACGGCCGCAAGGCCTGCGTCAAGGGCAGAGAGGATGATTGCGGCCTCGGCCTCGTTCAGCACCAGTGGTGGTGACAGGATGATGTTGGGGCCGGAAACCCGCACCATCGCGCCGGCCTCATAGGCCGCTTCCTGCAGTATGCCGGTGGATTTTTTGTCCGCCGCGGCCTTGGTGGGGCGGTCGGACACCAGCTCCAGCGCGCTCATCAATCCGTGGCCGCCGCGGACATCGCCGATCAGCTCGTACTTCCGCTGCAGTTCCAGGAGGCCCTGGTGGAGCTGGGTGCCGCGGGCGGCGGCATTTTCGGGCACGTTCAGGCGCAGGGTCTCTTGCAGGCAGGCCAGCGCTGCCGCGGCGCCTACGGGATGGCCGGAGTAGGTGTAGCCATGGCCGATGGCGGCTTTGCCGGTAGTGTCCTTCTCAAAAGTCTCGGTCATGTGATCGGCGATCATCACGGCGCCAAAAGGGAAGTAGCCATTGGTGATCGCTTTGGCCGTCGCCATCATATCGGGCTGCACGCCCCAGTGGCGCGATCCGGTCCATGATCCGGTGCGGCCGAAAGCGGTAATGACCTCATCGGCAATCAGCAGGATACCGTGTTTCGAGCAAATCTCGCGCACGCCGGGCATAAAGCTGGCATGCGGCGGAATCACACCGCCGGCGCCCAGGATCGGTTCCATGATGAAGGCGGCAATGGTGCCTGCGCCTTGGAAGGCGATTTCGTCCTCAAGCGCCTGCAAGCAGAGCTGAGCGAGGCGTTCGGGGTCGGTTTCATTGAACGGATTACGGTAGGTGTAAGGCGCCGGGATCTGGAAGCAGCCGGGCAAGAGCGGCTCGTACTGGGTGCGGAAATTGGCGTTACCGTTGACCGAGGCGCCGCCCATGTGGGTGCCGTGATAGCCTTTTTTCAGGCTCAGGAACTTGGTGCGCCCGGCCTCGCCGCGGATCTTGTGGTACTGGCGGGCCAGCCGCAGGGCGGTTTCCACCGAATCCGAGCCGCCCGACGTGAAGAAGGCGCGGGTGAGGCCGTCGGGGGTGAAGAACTTGCGCAGTTCCTCGGCCAGCTGGATCACCTGGTCGTTGGTGGTGCCGCGGAAGGTGGAGTAATAGGGCAGCACATCGAGCTGCGCGGCAATCGCGTCTTTCACGGGCTGGCAGGAAAAGCCGAGGTTCACGTTCCACAGGCCGCCGACCGCATCCACCACCTCATGCCCGTCGATATCGGTGATTTTCACGCCCCGGGCCGAGGTGATGATGGCCGGCGGATTGGCGAGGCTGTCGCCGGGATGCGCCATCGGGTGCCAGAGGGATCTGGCGTTGTGTTCTTTCAGGAAATTGGAGTCTTTCATGGGGTCAGCTCCTGGATGCGGCCCGCACCGGGGCCGGAGTGGGGGAGGTCAGGCGGTGCTGTCCTGCGGATAGTCCGCAGGTGCCGAGCCGCCGATGCGATGGGTGAGCGTGGCGCCCGCACGGCGCAGGGCCGCTGGGATCCGGTGTTTCTGATCCGGGGTCATACGGGAGACCGGCGCGGCCACTGCAAGCGCGCCGATCACCTGCCGGTCGGGGCCAAAGACCGGCACCGCGTGGGAATGCACATCCGCCTCGAACCCGCCGACGGATTGGGCCATACCGGTGCTGCGGACATCTGTTAGCTGGGCGCGGATGTCTTGCGGGTCGGTAATTGTCTCAGGCGTGTGGGCCAGCAGCGGCTGGGTCAGTGCTTCGTCAACAAAACGAGGGTCGGCATAGGCCAGCACCGCCATACCGGAGCTGGTGCCGTGAAAAGTCAGCACTTCGGCGTCCTCCATCATCACCTTGGTTGCGTGGCGCGGTGAATAGGCATGCGACAGCGAATTCAGCTGGCTGCCCTGCAACAGTGACAGGTGAGTGGTCTCGCCGGTCTCTTCGCTCAGATCGCGCAGCACCCGGCGGGAGACTGACAGGATCGGAACTGCCGCCTCGCGCAACGCCGCCAGCCGTAGAACCTGGGGGCCAAGCCGGTACATGCGGTCGCCATCAGTCTGTTCGACAAAGCCTGATTCCTGCAGTTCGCCCATCAGCCGGTAGACGGTTGCCTTGTTCATACCAGACAGGCGCGTGAGGTCGCTGAGCCCGATTCCGGTCCGGCCGTGATTGAAATGCGTCAATAATGACAAGGCTTTGGATACCGTTCCCATGCGCCTGTGCGTTCTCCCTGTTTGATCCTGGCAGGTGGTGCTTTTGGAAAAAGACGCACCATTGATGCAATTTTGTTGACAGATAACGGGGTGGGCTGTCAATCTAAATTCAAACCAACGGTTCAAATAACGAACCATCGGCGGAAGCCGGGAAGAAAACTGGGAGGAAAACGATGAAACTCAAGACACTCATGAAAAGTGCAGCCGCAGCGGCGGCGCTGGGGCTGAGCGCGGTTGCTGCGCAGGCCGAATATCCGGAGAAGCCGGTGAACTTCATCGTGCCGTGGCCGCCGGGTGATCTGGAGGATGTGCTGACCCGGATGATCGCCGAGGATTTCCAGAATGAATACGGCGTTGCGGCTGCTGTGGTGAACAAGCCGGGCGGCGGCGGCGGGCCGTTCCCTGGCGCCATTGAAGTCGCCAACGCGCCCAGCGATGGTTACACCGTCGGCTCCTTTGTGATCGGCGTACCAGTGATGGGCCACCAGATCGACATCCCGCCGCTGACGCCCGAGAAATTCGACCCATTGGGGATCTTCCTGACTTATCCCTTTGTGATCGCCACGTCCGGTGATGCGCCTTACAGCACGATGGAAGAGCTGGCGGGTTATGCCAAGGAAAACGACGTGGCGCTGGGCCATTTCGGTGATGTGCTGACCCCGACCCAGGTGACCAAGGCCTATGCCAAGAACGCCGGTTTCGAGTGGGGCTCGGACGCGGCTTTTGATGCGCTGGATTGCAACACGCTGGCCTCGGGTGATGCGGATGTGATCAACACCACGCTGCAGCTGGTGCTGCCCTGCCTGGATCAGGTCAAGGTGCTGGTCTCGATCACCGACGAGCGCATCCCTCTGGCCCCTGATGCCCCGACCATTGGCGAGCTGGACGAAAGCCTGAACATTGCCCTGTGGAACGGGCTGTTTGTGACCAAGGACACGCCGCAGGATGTGCGCGACAAGATCATTGCGGTTGCGGAAAAGGCCGTGATGAGCGAACGCGCCCAGAATGTCGCCAAGGAAACCGGTGCGCTGGTCTATTGGCAAAGCGCCGACGACAGCGCGGCACGGGTTGCCAATGATATCGGCACCATGGCCCGCATCAGCGGCCTGCTGTCGGAGTAATCCTCCCCCCTGCATCGGGGCCTTGACGGGTCCCGGTGCCTTTCAAATCGCGCGGACAAAGAACATCTCACATGCCTTCGGAACGTGAACACCGCTTTGCCGGACCGCGGCGCGGACAGCTGGTATTTGCCCTGTTTCTGGTGGCGGCGGCGCTGCTGCTGCTGGCTCTGATTGGAGATCAGACCGCCTGGGTCAACAAGACCAGGCTGTTCGCCCAGCCGCGGTTCTGGCCCGCTGTCGCAATTGGCGGCATGGTGCTGATGGGCGGGCTGCATCTGTACAAATTGCCTTGGCGGCGGGTCAGCCGTTATGACCTGCGGGAAGTCAAACGCTGGGCGCAGGTGCTGGAATTCGCGGGCTGGTTCATGGGCTATGTCCTTTTGGTGCCGATCATCGGCTACCTGCCCGTGACACTGGCCTTCATGCCTCTGCTCAGCTGGCGGATGGGCTATCGCAGCCCCTTCATGCTGTGGATCAGTGCGGCCTTTGCTGTGGTCGTTGTTGTGCTGTTCAAGGCTGTTCTGTCGGTCAAGATCCCGGGGGCGATGCTTTATGAGTATCTGCCGGGCAGTTTGCGCAGCTTCTTCATTCTCTATCTCTGAGTGCCCGCCATGGACCTAATCCTCTCTGCCATTGACATCCTGATGCGCTGGGACGTTGCGCTGGCGCTGCTGGCGGGGTCGGTCGGGGGAGTGCTGATCGGCGCCATTCCCGGCGTCGGTCCGGCGGTGGCGATTGCGATCCTGCTGCCCGCGACATTCTCGATGGATCCGATTGTGGGCCTGACGGTGCTGCTGGGGATCTACGGTTCGTCCATGTACGGCGGCGCCATTCCGGCGATCCTGATCAACACGCCCGGCACCGCGGTCAATGCTTTGACCACCTATGATGGCTATCCGATGACTGCGCGGGGCGAGCCGCGGCGTGCGCTGAGCCTTGCCTATTCCGCCAGTTTCTTTGGCGGTATCTTCTCAGTCATCTGCCTGATCCTGTTTGCGCCGGTGCTGGCCAAGATCGCGCCAATGTTCGGCTCGCGCGAGATATTCCTGGCGGCCCTTCTGGGCCTGATCCTGGTGGTGGTTGCACACCGCGGCCACGCGCTGATTGCCGGCGCCTTGGCCTGTTTCGGGATTTTCCTGCAGACCATCGGGCTGGAGCCGGTGAAATACACCCAGCGCTATACCTTCGGGCAGGATTTTCTGGGCGGCGGCATCAACCTGATCGTGGTGGTTCTGGGGCTGTTTGCCATTTCGCAGGCCTTTGTGCTGCTGACGGATGAGGACGAAAAGGTGCGCATGACCCGCCTGCGCGGCGGCATGTTCCAGGGCCTGCGCGAGCTGACGCGCCATCCTCGGGTTGCGGGGGTTTCAGCAACATTCGGTGTGCTGATGGGTATGGTTCCGGGCGTGGGGGAGTTCACCGCGCAGTTCATGTCCTACACCTATGCGCAGAAAACCTCGAAACGGCCGCAAGACTTTGGCAACGGGTCTTCTGAAGGGCTGATCGCGGCAGAGACTGCCAACAACGCGGTTCCGGCTGCAGCCATGGTGCCGCTCTTGGCGCTGGGCATTCCGGGAGAAGCGTTGACGGCGATGATGCTGTCGGTCTTCTATGTGCATAACGTGGTGCCAGGGCCGGGACTGTTTCAGAACGACATGGATTTTGTCGTGGCACTGTACCTCGCACTGCTGGTGCTGAATGTCCTGGTTCTTGTCTTCCTGCTTTTTGCTACCAAGTCGCTGATCCAGGTTGTGCGCATCCCCAACCGGTTTTTGGGCGTCTGCATCCTGACGCTCAGCTTCGTTGGGGTCTATTCCTTGCGCAACTCCGCCACCGACTGCGTGATGGCGGCGGCCTTTGGTATCCTCGGCTATGTGCTGAAACGCCTGTCGCTGCCTTCGGTGCCGATCATCCTGGGCATGGTCCTGGGCGGCATAATGGAGGTGAAGCTGCGCGCGGCTATGGCGCGGGTGAAAGAACCCTTTGATTTCATTGACCGCCCGGTGGCGTTCATCCTGTTTCTACTCATCATCATCGTTCTGGCGGTCCACATCCTGCGGGTGCTGAAGGACCACAAGGAACTGAAGGAGGCCGAATGGCAGACCAACAGCGCATCGACAAGCTTCGGCAGCTTGATGTGGCGCCGCAAAAACTCTTTCTTGAAGGATCATGGAAAGAAGGTTCGGGCCAGACACTCGAAGTTGCTTCGCCGGTTGACGGATCTGTTCTGACCACGCTGGCGGGCGCTTCTGCAACGGATGTCGAAAACGCTGTCGCTTCGGCGCGGCGGGCATTCGGCGACCGCCGCTGGGCGGGACAGTCCCCCGCCGCACGCAAACAGGTGCTGCACCGGATTGCGGACCGTATCCAGGCGGAAGCGGTTGAGCTGGCGGTGCTGGGCGTTCGCGACAACGGCACCGAGTTCAGCATGGCGCTGAAGGCCGAGCCGGGATCGGCTGCAGGCACGTTCCGCTATTACGCCGAGGCGCTGGACAAAGTAGCGGGCGAGGTCGCGCCGACTGCGCCGGATATGCTGGGGCTGGTGCACCGGATGCCGGTTGGCGTGGTGGGCGCCATAGTGCCCTGGAACTTCCCGCTGATGATTGGTGCGTGGAAGCTGGCGCCAGCGCTGGCGATGGGCAATTCGGTGGTGCTGAAACCGGCCGAAACTGCCTCGCTGTCGCTGCTGCGGCTGGCAGAGATCTGCTCGGAATGCGGCCTGCCGGACGGGGTGTTGAATGTGGTAACCGGTTCAGGCGCCGAAACCGGCGCGGCGCTGGCCGCCTCGATGGATGTCGATGTGCTGGCATTCACCGGCTCGGGCGCCACTGGACGCAAACTGCTGGAGGCCTCGGCGCGCTCCAACCTCAAACGCTGCTATCTGGAGCTGGGCGGCAAGTCCCCGAATATCGTCTTTGCGGATGCGCCGGATCTGGCCAAGGCGGCCAAAGTGTCTGCCGCGGGCATCTTTCGCAATTCCGGGCAGGTCTGCATCGCGGGCTCCCGCCTGCTGGTTGAGGCGCCGGTTCACGACGAGTTTGTCGAAATGCTGCAGGCCGAGGCAGAGGCGCTGCGGGTCGGCGATCCTCTGGATCTGAACACGCAGATCGGTGCGGTGAACTCAGAAGACCAACTGCGCCGGAACCTGTCCTTCATGGATATGGCACGGGCTGAGGGCGGGCAAGTCATCACCGGCGGGCAACGCATCTTGGAGGAAACCGGCGGCACCTATATGGCACCGGCGATTGTCACCGGTGTTGCGCAGGATCATGCGTTGTTCCAGCGCGAGGTTTTCGGGCCGGTGCTGGCGGTCACGAAGTTCGATACAGAAGAGAAGGCGCTGGGCCTGGCCAATGGTACTGCCTTTGGCCTGGCGGCTGCAGTGTGGACTGAAAACCTGTCCCGCACACACCGGATGGTTGCAGGCATCCGTGCCGGGATCGTACATGTGAACACCTATGGCGGTTCGGACAATACGGTGCCGTTGGGCGGGGTCGGCCAATCAGGCAACGGCCATGACAAGTCGCTGCACGCGCTGGACAAATACACCGATTTGAAAACTGCCTGGATTCAGTTGTGATGCAGGTTTTGCGGGGCAAAACCTGCAGCCTCCGGCGGGAGTGTTATTGAAAAGATGAAGGCCTGCGGGCTTGCAGAACGCAGGCAACAAGCGAGACTAGGGGAGAAATACCAGTGGCAGATAAGACCATACTGGTTGCCGGAACGTACGACACTAAAGACGATGAACTGAGCTATCTGGCGGAGGTGATCCGCGGGCAGGGCGGCAATGTGCTGACGATGGATGTGAGCGTGCTGGGGGATCCCAGTCAGCCCGCCGATGTCAGCAAGCATGATGTGGCAGAGGCCGGCGGCAGCTCTATCCGGGTGGCGATCGGCACTGGCGATGAAAACACTGCCATGCAGATCATGGGTGCAGGTGCCGCGGCCAAGGCGCTGGAGCTGTACCGCGCTGGCAGCATTGACGGCGTGATCGTTCTGGGCGGCACCATGGGCACCGACCTGGCGCTGGATATGTGTGCGGCGCTGCCTGTGGGGGTGTCCAAATACATCGTCTCAACTGTCGCATTTTCACCGCTGATGCCGCCCGAGCGGATCCCGGCGGATGTGCAGATGATCCTCTGGGCCGGCGGGCTTTACGGGTTGAACTCGATCTGCAAAGCGTCCCTGTCGCAGGCTGCTGGTGCGGTTCTGGGCGCAGCACGGTCGGTGGAGCCGCCCAAGCGGGACCGGCCGCTGATCGGCATGACGTCGTTCGGCAAGACGGTGCTGCGCTACATGGTGACGCTGAAACCGGCGCTGGAAGCGCGCGGGTTCGAGGTTGCGGTGTTTCACGCAACCGGCATGGGCGGGCGGGCGTTTGAAAGCCTGGCGGCAGAGGGCGCCTTTGCTGCGGTGATGGATTTTGCACCGCAGGAAGTGTCGAACCACTTGTTCGGCGGGCTGTCGGCGGGGGCAGACCGTATGACCAATGCCGGTAGGTCCGGCATGCCGCAGCTGGTGGCGCCGGGCTGTTATGATCTGGTGGATTTTGTCGGCTGGCAGGAGCCCCCTGCGCAGTTGAGGGGGCGGGAAACACATGCCCACAACCGGCTGCTCGCCTCTGCGATGCTGGTCGCCGCTGAGCGGCGGCAGGTGGCGCAGGCGATTTGCGGTAAACTGGCCACTGCCAAGGCCCCTGTTGCGGTGCTGTTGCCCGTTGGCGGTTGCAATGAATGGGACCGCCCCGGTGCCCCTTTGCGTGATGGGGAGGGGTTGGCTGCCTTTTGCGATGAAATGCGGGTCTGCTGCCCGGAGACTGCCGAACTTCACGAGCTGGACTGCCACATCAATGACGCTGAATTTTCAGCCAAGGCATTGGAAATCCTGGATGGCTGGATCTCTAGCGGGGTGGTGAATCCCGGCTGATGTGCCTGGCGGAAGTGCTGCCGGACAAGATGTTTCAAAAAGTTTCCATTCCCCTCGTTTTCTGTTACGCAACTGCTGGCATGATAGGCCGCCGGAAGCTGTGAGCCCCGCGACGAGGGGTTTGCGTGTCTTCTGCGGTCATTGGGGCTTTGCGGCGGTCCGGTTGCTGTGCCTAATCTGTTGGGAGCCGGGCGCAGCCGCTGCCGCCGCGGAAGAGAGAGGAAGACCGGATGAGTGAAGCCATTGCATATGAGCGCGTGGGCGAGATTGCAGTCTTGAAGGCGCAGAACCCGCCTGTGAACGCGCTGGGTATTGAGGTGCGCAAAGGGCTGCTGGCTGGGATTGAACGCGCTGAGACTGAGGGCGCCAAGGCGGTGCTGATCTATGGCGCGGGCAGGACCTATTTTGCCGGTGCTGATATCCGCGAGTTCGGCAAACCGCCGCAGGCCCCCTATCTGCCGGGGCTGTGCAGCCGGATCGAGGCCTCACCGCTGATCGTGGTCTCTGCATTGCATGGCACGGCACTGGGGGGCGGGCTGGAGGTGGCCTTGGCCTCGCATTACCGGATTGCGGTGCCATCGGCCAAGATGGGGTTGCCGGAAGTGAATCTGGGCATTCTGCCCGGTGCGGGCGGCACCCAGCGGCTGCCGCGTCTGGCGGGGACCGAAGCGGCGCTGGAGATGATCACCTCCGGCCGCCACGTCAGCGCGGCGGAGGCGCTGGAAAAGGGAATAATCGACAAGATCGAAGACGGCGATCCGCGCGGGATCGGCCTTGCTTACGTGCAAGAGCTGCTGCAGCTGGGCACCCCGCGCCGGGCCGTTGGCGAGATGCCCGCGCCGGAGGCGATGGATTTTGATGCTGCCTATGCAACCACGCTGAAAAAGAGCCGCGGCCAGCTGTCTCCGGCCACGGCTGTGCGGGCGGTGCAGGCGGCGGCTGAGGCTGAGAGTTTTGAGGCGGGCCTCCAGCGTGAGCGCGCGCTGTTCACGGAGCTGATGGGCTCTGACCAGCGGCAGGGGCTGATCCATGCCTTCTTCTCGGAGCGCGCGGTCAGCAAACTGCCGGAGCTGGAAGGGATTGAGCACCGCGAGGTGGCCTCGATGGGGGTGATCGGCGGCGGCACCATGGGGGCGGGGATCGCCACTGCGGCATTGCTGGCGGGTCTGCCGGTGGTTCTGATTGAAATGACTGATGACGCCACGGCTGCGGCACGCGGCCGGATTGAAGGCAACCTGAAGGGCGCCCTGAAACGCGGCAAGATCACTAACGCGCAATATGATCAACTGACCGGCGACGGGCTGACAGTGTCCACAGATTATGCTGCGCTGGCAGAAGCGGATCTGGTGGTTGAAGCGGTGTTTGAGGACATGGCCGTCAAGCGCGAGGTATTTGGCAAGCTGGATGCCCATTGCAAACCGGGCGCGGTGCTGGCGACAAACACTTCTTATTTGGATGTGGACGAGATTGCCGCCTCGACCTCCCGGCCGCAGGAAGTGATCGGGCTGCATTTCTTCTCGCCTGCGCATGTGATGAAGCTGCTGGAAGTTGTGGTGGCAAAGGATACCGCGCCAGAGGTGCTGGCGACCGGTTTTGCCCTTGGCAAGCGGCTGAAGAAAGTTGCGGTGCGCTCGGGCATTTGCGACGGGTTCATCGGCAACCGGATCATGAACGCCTATCGCAAGGCCGCGGAATATGTGGTTTTGGACGGTGCCTCACCCTATCAGGTGGATAATGTTGTAACCGGGTTCGGCTTCCCGATGGGGCCGTTTGCAATGGGCGATCTGGCGGGCCTGGACATCAACTGGGCTGCCCGCAAGCGACGCGCGCCGGCACGGGATCCGCGCGAACGGGTGCCGCGGTTCTATGAAATGCTCTGCGAGGGCGGCGATTTCGGCCAGAAGACCGGCAAAGGCTTTTACATCTACGAGGAAGGCAAGCGCGGCGGCGTGCCGAACCCGCAGGTGGCCGGGCTGATTGCCCGGGATCAGGAAGAGCAGGGTGTCACCCCGCGGGAATTCCCGGACGCGGAGGTATTGCGGCGCTATATGTGTGCCATGGTCAACGAGGCCGCCAAAGTGGTGGGCGAGGGCATTGCCCGCCGCCCGCTCGACGTGGATATGGTAATGCTGTTCGGCTACGGTTTCCCGCGTTTCTGGGGCGGGCCGCTGAAATGGGCGGATCTGCAGGGGCTGGACGGCATTCTGGCCGATATCAGGGCTTTCGCGGCAGAGGATGATTTCTTCTGGCAGCCCGCGCCGCTGCTTGAGCAATTGGTGGCGGACGGGAAAACCTTCGATGACCTGAACAAGGGCGGTTAAGCCGGGGGGCGGCGGGCGCCCTTCCGGCCCGTCGAGGGCCATCAGGGCGCGGCCCGGCTATGCCGGGCTGGACGCGCAGACACTGGCCGTATCACGAAAAAGCGCCGCGCGGAACGCGCGGCGCTTGGCCCAACAAGAGCGGCGCATCTGTGATGCGCCTGGCGATTGACGGGAGTTGCCCTTTGCGTTTTAGGTCCAGGTGCCCTCGGTGGCCGCACGGATCTTGCGGATATTCTCGCCGTAGACTTCGGGATCGTTGACCGAGCCGCCCTTGAACACAGCAGAGCCTGCCACCAGCACGTCGGCACCGGCTTCGGTGACCAGCGGCGCGGTGGCAGGGTCCACACCGCCATCGATCTCGATATGCACCGGGCGGTCGCCGATCATCGAACGCAGGCTGCGGATCTTGGCGGTCATGTCGATGAACTTCTGGCCGCCAAAGCCGGGGTTCACGGTCATCACGCAGACCAGATCGGTAAGGTCCAGCAGATGCGCAACCGCTTCCGCCGGGGTGCCGGGGTTCAATGCGACGCCTGCTTTCATGCCTGCCGCCCGGATCGCCTGCAGGGTGCGGTGGATATGCGGCCCGGCCTCGATATGGGCGGTCAGCACATCTGCGCCGGCATCTGCGTAGGCGTCAATATAGGGATCAACCGGCGCGATCATCAGGTGGACGTCCATCACGGTTTTCACATGCGGGCGGAATGCCTTCACCGCCTGCGGGCCGAAGGTGAGGTTCGGCACGAAATGCCCGTCCATCACATCCACATGCACCCAGTCGGCGCCCTGGGCCTCAATCGCCCGGATCTCCTGGCCGAAGTTGGCGAAATCGGCGGAAAGGATCGAAGGCGCGATCTTGATATTGCGGTCAAAGGACATCTGGCAGCTTCCTTTTGCAAAGGGAATTGAGGAGTCGATGGCCGTATAGACCGTCCCGGCCTCTGGGGACAGGGGCAGAATGCGCAGCAGGCCCGTAACCCTGTGCTGTACGCCCGCGGGTTGCGCGGGGCGGCGTTACAAAACTTTCACGGCAGTGACACATGAGGTTTGAGCAAGCGCACTAGGCAGGTCCCGAACGAAGAGGGAGCGCCCTGGTGCTGCGCATTGATAAACTGACAAAACGGTTCGGCGGCAAGATTGCGGTGGATACTGCCACGCTGGACATCGATAAGCCCTGCATGATCGGCATCATTGGCCGCTCCGGTGCAGGCAAATCCACGCTTTTGCGGATGCTCAACCGGCTGGAAGATGCCAGTGACGGGCGCATTCTGTTTCAGGACCGTGAAATCACAGGCCTGAACGGCAAGGACAAGCGGGCCTGGCAATCGGACTGCGCGATGATCTTTCAGCAGTTCAATCTGGTGCCGCGGATGGATGTTGTCTCCAACGTGCTGCACGGCACGCTGAACCGGCGCAACGTGATGGCGACGCTGTTCAACCTCTACCCGATGGAGGACATTCACAAGGCAATCGACATCCTGGACCGTCTTGGCATTGCCGAACATGCTGCCAAACGCGCCGAGGCGCTGTCGGGCGGCCAGCAGCAGCGGGTGGCGATTGCCCGTGCGCTGATGCAGGACCCCAAGATCATTCTGGCGGATGAACCGATTGCCTCGCTTGACCCGATGAACGCCCAGACCGTGATGGAGGCGCTGCGCCGTATCCATGAGGAAGACGGACGCACGGTGATTGCCAACCTGCACACGCTGGATACCGCGCGCCGCTATTGCGACCGGGTTGTTGGAATGCGCGACGGGCGCATTGTCTTTGACGGGCTGCCCGAGCAGCTGACCACCGGCGTCGCCCGCGAGATCTATGGCGCCGGGGATGAATTCTCCGAGGCGGCCACCTCAACCGAGATCGAGACTTTGGAACGGGCAGATGCAATGCGCGCCGCCATTCCCGCCGAGTAACCCCGAACTTCTTTTACCGACCCCGCGGGCTGCTCGTCGGGGATTGACCAACCGGAGAGACATGAGATGAAGAAACTGCTTGCTGCCGTTTTGGCAACCACCGTGCTGACTGCCCCCGTTGCGGCAGAGGAAATCAAGGAATTCCGCATCGGCATCCTGGGCGGAGAAAACGCGCAGGACCGTCTGAGCAAACAGGAATGCCTGCGTGAACAGACCGAAGAGCTGCTGGGCGTTGAAACCAAACTGTTTGCACCTGCCGATTATAACGGTGTGATCCAGGGTCTGCTGGGCGGCACCATCGACATGGCCTGGCTGGGCGCATCGGGTTATGCCAAGACCTATCTGTCCAACCCCGAAGCGGTTGAGCCGGTTTTGGTCAAGGTCAATGCGGACGGCGGTTTCGGCTACTATTCGGTTGGCTTTGCGCGCAAGGACAGCGGCGTCGCTTCGCTGGAAGACCTGAAGGGCAAGTCCTTTGGCTTTGGCGATCCGAACTCCACCTCGGGCTACCTGATCCCGTCGATCGAAATCCCGCAAGTGACAGGCGCCACCATGGACTCGGGTGATTACTTTGGTGAAGTGAAATTCACCGGCGGTCATGAGCAGACCATTGTTGCCGTGGCCAATGGCGACGTTGCCGGCGGTGTAAGCTGGGCTGATGGTCTGGGCGAATGGGAAGACGGCTACAATTCCGGCGCCCTGCGTCGCGCGGTGGATGCGGGCCTGGTGGACATGAACGATCTGGTCGAAATCTGGAAGTCCGCGCCGATCCCGGAGGGTCCGTTTGTGCTGCGCACCGAATTGCCTGCGGATGTGAAGGTCAAGATGACCGGCCTGCTGGCCTCGATGAACTCAATCGATCCGGACTGCATGTACAACGTGCTTGGCGGTGAATCGAAAGGCCTGATGCCGATCACCCATGACGCCTACGAGGTGATTATCGAAGCCCGTAAGCTGAAGTCTCAGTAATTTCAGCCAAGTACCTTTGATATTGCGCTCTGCGGGGTCCGGATTTTCCCCTGAGCCCCGCAATTTTCTTGATGGCGCCTGCATTCGCCATCCCTTCAAAACCAGGACCCTTACATGGCAGATCTGACAGCCGCCCGGCCGGGCATCGAGGACATCCGGCAGCAATACACCGCCCATACCCAGCGCAAGCGGCTGTACGGCGGCATACTGCTGGCCATTTTTGTGGCGCTGATGGCGGCGGGGTTCCGCACCGCGGATGCGCGCAATGCCGGCTCTTTTGCCGATGGGTTCACCCGGATCTTCGACTACCCCGCTGAAGTGCTGGCAGAAGCGTCGGAGAAGGCCGCCCAGCTGCCGGGCCATGTGGTGCACTTCTTTCCGGCGCTGGTTGAGACGCTGAACATCGCCGCGGCTTCGACGCTTGTGGGCGCGGCGTTCGGAACCCTGCTGTCGTTGCTGGCAACTCGCGGCATGGCGCCCTGGCCTGCGCTGATCCCGCTGTTCCGCAGGATCAGTGACATCTGCCGTGCGATCCCGGAAATCGTCATCGCGCTGGTTCTGATCTTTGTCCTTGGCGGCGGTCCGGTGCCTGCGATGATCGCCATCGCCATCCATACCGCCGGCGCGCTGGGCAAGCTGTTTTCCGAGGTGAACGAAAATGCTTCATTGAAACCTGTGGAAGGCCTGTCATCGGTCGGCGCCACCTGGGCGCAGCGGATGACGCTGGGGGTGATCCCGCAGGTCGGACCGAACTACGTCAGCTACGCGCTGCTGCGGTTTGAAATCAATATTCGTGCCTCGGCCATTCTTGGTTTTGTCGGGGCAGGCGGCATCGGCTACGAGCTGAAAAATGCCATGTCCTGGGGGCAGGGGCGGTATGACGAGGCCGCTGCGATTTTCCTCCTTCTCTTTGTCACCATTGTTGCCGTCGACCAGCTGTCCGGCATCCTGCGCGACCGTCTGACCCATGGAGCGAAAGCATGACCACTTTCGATACCACTCTCACTCCGGCAGAGCTGAAGCTGGATATTTCAAGGCTGTTCCTGAAGAAGCGGCTGATGGGTTTTGCACTGCCCGCCGCGGTGCTGGCCTATCTGGCCTATGTCTTTGTGGCCTTTGATGTCCTGGGGCTGTGGCAGAAAGCGAGCCTTGAGAACGCCAGAACCCTGGTCAGCGACAGTTACAGCTACAAGACCCATGTGACCCGCGACAACCGCAACGGCGCGGTTTCGGTCTCTATCGAAGGGGAACGCAAGGGCGCCTACCCGGATGGAACAGCACCGGATTGGGTTGCCTTGGGCGAGGGGGGCGGGACCACGGTGATTGACCTTGAGGACGGCCATACCGTCACCTTTGGCCCGGAAATCATCGAATACGCGATCCCCGGCTATGGCACCGTACGCGCCACTCCCAGCCGCAGCGCAGGCGTTCAGGCCGAACTGCCGGCAGGCGAAGTGCCCGGCTGGATCAGCGTTTCCAAAAACCGGCTGGCGGTCAAAACCGGGGCCGGACGCCTGACCGTGACCCGCAACCGGGCCGAAGTGTTCCGCTATTTCGCAGGCTGGGAGCTGTTCTTTTTCACCCTCGACAGCCCTTATTACGGCAAGGGGGCAGGGGAACTGCTGCAGCGTGCTGCCACAGGCGAGGCAGGCGCGATCTTCCAAGAGTTCTGGACCAACAAGATGTGGCGTCATCAGGACGTGGCCTGGGCGATTGCCGAAACACTGCTGATGGCGTTTCTGGGCACTATCGGCGCAGGGATCATCGCACTGCCGCTGGCCTTTGCCGCCACCCGGAACTTCATGCCGTTCCGTGCCTTGCGCTTTACCATGCGCCGACTGTTCGATTTCTTCCGCGGGGTGGACTCGCTGATCTGGACCGTGGTGCTGGCGCGTGCCTTTGGCCCTGGTCCCCTGACCGGTGCGCTGGCGATCCTGGTCACAGACACGGGCACATTCGGCAAGATCTTCTCGGAAGCGCTGGAGAATGTCGACCGGAAGCAGATTGAGGGTGTTGCCTCCACCGGCGCCAAACCGCTGCAGCGTTACCGGTTCGGAGTGATCCCGCAGATCACCCCGGTGCTGCTGAGCCAGCTGCTGTATTTTCTGGAATCCAACACCCGCTCTGCCACCATCATCGGTGCGATCACCGGCGGCGGCATCGGCCTGCTGCTGACCCAGGCGATCATCACCCAGAAGGACTGGGAGGAGGTGGCTTATTACATCACGCTGATCATCCTGATGGTGATGCTGATGGACTGGTTCTCGGGTTGGCTGCGGCGGAAGCTGATCACAGGCGGCAGCGGGCCTGCCAAGCGTAAGGCGGCCAAGGCGCATGAGGGCAGCGCCTTCCTGCTGCCCTGATCCCGGAAGTTTCAGAGGAAAGACCATGGCCCGTTTGCAGGCAGAAGCCCCGTTCCTTCACCCGGAATGCCAGATCACAGACAGCCGGTTCGGGCGCTATGTGGAGATCGGCGCAGGCAGCCGGATCGCGAATTCAGCGGTTGGCAACTACAGCTATTGCGACCGTACCTGCGATATCGCCAACGCGGAGATCGGCAAGTTTGCCAATATTGCCAGTTTTGTCCGGATCGGCGCGACCGATCACCCGATGGAGAAGGCCTCGCTGCACCATTTCCACTATCGTTCGGGCGACTACTGGGACGATGCGGAGCAGGATGCAGAGTGGTTCTCCCGCCGCGCCGGGCGCACGGCCTTTGTCGGCCATGACACATGGATCGGCCATGCTGCGATCATCAAGCCCGAGGTGATCATCGGTCATGGTGCGGTTGTGGCTTCGGGCGCCATCGTGACCAAGGATGTGGCGCCCTACACGATTGTGGGAGGCAACACCGCTAAAGTGATCCGCCGCCGCTATACCGAGGCTGTCGCCGGGCAGATGATGGATCTGGCCTGGTGGGATTGGGACCACGAAACCTTGCGCGCCGCGTTGCCGGATTTCCGAACCTTGCGGGCGGAGGCGTTTCTGGAGAAATATGCCTGATCCGGCGGGCGGGAGGCTCCCGCCTGTTCCTGCGCATTCATAGAATGCCCCTCACAGTTGGGCGTGGCGCCGCTGCGCGGCGAGAAGGGCCTGCTGAGACGCGCTTGATGGGCAATTCTGCCCTTCAAGCGCCGTGTTCATTGTATTGTCTGCCATCCCCGCCTCAAGGGTGAACGGCGCTACGCGCCGCCGCTTTGCGGCCTTTGACCGGGGGACGGCTTAAAGTTGTGTCCCTCAGGCGGCGCCTGCGTCCACCAGCTGGGTGGCGATATCAAGAAACACTTTGGCCTGGGCGCTGTCGGGCTGCGCTGCCACAATTGGAGTGCCGTTGTCGCCGGCCAGGCGCACATCCAGATGCAGTGGCACCTCGCCCAGCAGCGGCACGCCCAGCTTCTTGGCCTCCTGAGCCACGCCGCCATGGCCGAAGACATGTTCTTCGTGGCCGCAGTTTGAGCAGATGTGGGTCGACATGTTTTCAATCATGCCCAGGACCGGCACGTTCATTTTGCGGAACATGTCGATGCCCTTGCGCGCGTCGATCAACGCCACATCCTGCGGGGTGGAGACCACAATGGACCCGTCCACATGGGTCTTTTGCGCTAGCGTCATCTGCACGTCGCCGGTGCCCGGCGGCAGGTCGACGATCAGCACGTCCAGCTCACCCCATTGCACCTGCAAGAGCATCTGCTGAAGCGCGCCCATCAGCATCGGGCCGCGCCAGATCACCGCCTGGTCTTCGCCGGTCATCAGACCCATCGACATCATGGTGACGCCATGGTTGCGCAAAGGCAGGATGGTCTTGCCATCAGGGCTGGCTGGCCGTCCGCTGACACCCAGCATCTTGGGTTGCGACGGGCCGTAAACATCGGCATCCAGCAGCCCCACTTTGCGCCCCTGCATTGCCAGCGCGCAGGCAATATTGGCCGAAACGGTGGACTTTCCAACCCCGCCTTTGCCGGAGGCCACCGCCAGGATCCGTGCCACGCCCGGGACCTTCTGCGGTGAGGTCTGCTGCTGGGCCTGGGCGGGTTGTTTGGGCTTCAGATCCGGCGGCGCCTTCTGCGAATGGGCGGTCAGCATGGCCGAGACCCTCTCGACCCCCGCCAGCGCAGCCACCGCGGCGTCAGCCTGATCGCGGACCGGGCCATAAGCCTCGGACTTGTCAGGGTCGATCTCCAGCACAAAGCGGACGGTGCTGCCCTCGACGGTCACTGCGCGGGCGATGCCTGCGCTGACGATATCATTGCCGCTGACAGGGTCGGCAATAGACTTGAGCGCCTCAAGGACGGTTTCACGGGAGATGGTCACGCCGTTTTTGCTCCTGTAGCTGGTCATGCTTTGCGCCTGTTCTGGCGCAATTCAGCGCGGTATGCCAGCGCTTCGCTGCGTGGAGTTTGATTTGGCGCATCCTGGAGGCAGCTTTTGCGCCAGCTGGTCTTGTCCGGCAGACGGCACGGAGGGTCAGCGGCGGAACGCAGCAGCGCCGCGCGTCAGCGCGGCGCCGGGCCCAACGGGAGGAGGCACCCATGGGGGCTGGACGACGGGCGGGAGGTCCCCGTCAACTGGCTCCTGCCAGCTGGTCCCCGTCAACTGGCTCCTGCCAGCTGGTCCCTGTCAGCTGGCCAGTGCCACCTCGGCAGACTTCATCACCTCGCCGATGCGGCGGCCAGTATCCACCATGCGATTGGAGAATCCCCATTCGTTGTCATACCAGCTGACCACCCGCACCAGCCCTTCGGCGGTGACAGCAGTCTGTGCCGCAGCAAAACAGCTGGAATGCGGGTCGTGGTTGAAATCGACCGAGACCAGCGGGTCTTCTTCATAGGACAGGATACCTGCCAGCCGACTTTCTGCTGCTGCTTTCACTGCGGCATTCACGGTTTCCACAGTGGCGGCGCGTTCCGGCACAAAACTGAGGTCCACCACGGACACATTCGCGGTGGGCACGCGGATTGCCGAACCCTCCAGCCGCCCCTTCAGATGCGGCAGCACCTCGGAGATCGCCCGGGCCGCTCCGGTAGAGGTGGGGATCATCGACAGCGAAGCAGCGCGGGCGCGGTACAGGTCCGAGTGGCTGGTGTCATGGGTCGGCTGGTCGCCGGTATAGGCGTGGATCGTGGTCATGTAGCCGGTTTTGATGCCAAAGGCGTCGTCCAGAACCTTGGCCAGCGGCGCCAGGCAGTTGGTGGTGCAGGAGGCGTTGGAGACGATCATATCGTCCGCCGTCAGATCCATGTGGTTGACGCCGTAGACCACGGTGCGGTCGGCATCTTTGCCGGGGGCGGAGATCAGCACCCGTTTGGAACCGTTCTTTAGATGCCGCACAGCGTCACCGCGGGCCGTGAACAGTCCGGTGCATTCATAGGCGATATCGACATCCTGCCAGGGCAGCTCCTCCGGATTGCGGATGGCGCTCAGCCGGATGCTGTGACGGCCCACCCGGATCAGGTCATCGGCCAGGAACACGGGCGTCTTCAGGCGTCCATGCACGCTGTCGTATTTCAACAGATGCACCAGGGTCTCGGGCGGCGACAGGTCGTTGATGGCAACAACTTCGATGTCTTGTTCGCTGCTTTCCAGAAGCGCCCGCAGCACCCCGCGGCCAATCCGTCCAAATCCGTTGATTGCGATTTTCAGTGTCATGCCTCACCTCTGGCTGCTGGACCGGGATGATTCCGGTATCGATAACGTTTGCGATACCGATATCGATAACGGGTGCGAAAATCAACCCCTGTGCCGGCAGAGCAGCCCTTGCGGCTGCCCGCAAACTGCTTGACCATGGGCGCATGACCAAGAAACTGCTGCTGAAAGACGTGGCCCACCTGGCCGGCGTCAGCGAGATGACCGCCTCCCGCGCCCTGCGCGGGGCCCCGGATGTGTCCGCCAAAACCAAGGCCAAGGTCGAAGAGATCGCCCGCAGCCATGGCTATGTGCCCAATCGGATTGCCGGCTCGCTGTCTTCGCAATCGGTCAATCTGGTGGCGGTGGTGGTGCCGTCGCTGAACAGCTTTGTCTTTCCTGAGGTGCTCTCGGGTATCTCCGCCGTTCTGAAGGGCAGCCCGCTGAAGCCGGTGGTGGGGATCTCCGGATATGACCTTGAGGAAGAGGAAGGCGTTATCCGCGAAATGCTCAGCTGGCGCCCGTCCGGGTTGATTGCCGCAGGTCTGGAACATACCGGGACGACACGGCGGATGCTGCAGCAGGCCGACTGTCCGGTGGTCGAGGTGATGGATGTGGACGGCGACCCGGTCCGCCACTGCGTCGGCATTTCGCATCTGCAGGCAGGCCGCGACATGGCAGATCAAATTCTGGCCTGCGGTTACCGCAAGATCGGCTTCATCGGCACCAAGATGCCGCAGGACTTCCGCGCCCGGAAACGCTTTGACGGCTTCACGGATGGTCTGGCCGCCCAGGGTGTCGCCCTAGGTGATATTGAGCACTACGCCGGCGAAAGCGCGATTCTGACCGGCCGCCAGCTGACATCGCAGATGCTGGAGCGCAGCCCGGAGCTTGATTGCATCTACTATTCCAGCGACGTGATGAGTGTTGGCGGCTTGATGCATTGCCTGGCCGCAGGCCTGTCGGTGCCGGGCGATATTGCGCTGGCCGGCTTCAACAATCTGCAGATCCTGCAGGGCATGCCGCAGCAACTGGCCACAACGGACGCCTGCCGCCGTGAGATTGGCGAGCGCGCAGCGCGGGTCATCCTGCAATCGCGCGAGGCTGGCAGCACGGACAGTCTGGTGTTCGACCGGCTGTGCCCCGCGATCAGCCTGGGTGAGACGCTCTGACAGCTCCCCAGTGGCTGAAACCGGCGGCGTTTCCGGCATTCGGGGCAGGGCGGGGCTGTTTTTGGGCGCTTTCCTGTGGCTTTGCGGCCCGCCATGGGGCAGCCTGTAGGCAGCCAGTTCAGACCAGCCAACCGGAAAAGGAGCTCAGATGCCCCAGTACAACGACATGTTCGAACTGTCCGTTACGGATATGGAGCTGATAGAGACCGCCCTGCAAACCACAAGGGACACTCTGTCAGAGGCCCAACCGGCAGCGGGCAGCAGCGAGGACGAGACGCTGCGCCGCGTGCACGAGCTTTTGGGCCGGCTGCACAATCAGAAGATTTTCTACTACCCCAAGGACAAGGTCTACGTCAGCGGCTGATGCTGTGCCGGAATGAAAAAGCGCTCCCCGCCGGGCGGAGAGCGCTGAAATCCGGCAAAAAGCCCTTGCTTAAATCGCAGCCTTGAACAGCTGGGTGAGGTTCTCCTCAGTCAGTTCAATCGGGTTGCCGCCGCAGGAGGGGTCGATGATGGCGCCTTTGACCAAGTCGGGGATGGCCGCTTCGGTGACGCCCAGATCTGCCAGCTTGCGGGGAATCCCAAGGCTATCGTTCAGCTCCTGCACAAAGGTACAGAAGCCGTCAAAGCCGCCTTCAATTCCCAGGTATGCTGCCGCCATGGTGAACCGGTCCGCGATTGCGGGCGCGTTGAATTCCAGAACCGCTGGCATGCAGACCGCATTGGTGGTGCCATGGTGGGTGTTGAAATGGGCGCCGATGGGGTGGCTCATCGCGTGGATGGCGCCGAGGCCCTTCATGAAGGCGGTGGCCCCCATCGCCGCGGCAGACATCATCTGCGCGCGCGCCTCGATATCGGTACCGTCGGCATAGGCGCGCGGCAGGTAGTCCTTGACCAGCCGCATCCCCTCCAGCGCGATGCCCTGCGACATCGGGTGGTAGTGCGGGCTGGAAAACGCCTCAACGCAATGGGCAAAGGCATCCAGGCCGGTGCCTGCGGTGATGAATTTGGGCATGCCCACCGTCAGCTCGGGATCGCAGATCACCACCGCCGGCAGTACCTTGGGGTGGAAGATGATCTTCTTCTGGTGGCTGACACTGTCGGTGATGACGCTGGCACGGCCCACTTCAGATCCGGTGCCTGCGGTGGTCGGCACCGCGATGATCGGCGCGATGGCATCGGCATCGGCGCGGGTCCACCAGTCGCCGATGTCCTCAAAATCCCAGACCGGGCGGGTCTGACCGGCCATGAAGGCCACCATCTTACCCAAGTCCAGTCCCGAGCCGCCGCCAAAGGCGATCACCCCGTCATGGCCGCCCGCTTTATAGGCTTCGACACCGGCGTCCAGGTTTTTTTCATTCGGGTTCGGATCCACGTCCGAGAACATACCGCGGCCCAGCCCAGCGGCTTCCATGATGTCGAGGGTGCCCTGGGTGACAGGCAGATCGGCCAGCCCCTTGTCGGTGACCAGCAAGGGCTTGGTGATGCCGGCAGCGGCGCAAGCCTCGGCCAGTTCCTTGATCCGGCCGGCGCCGAATTTGATTGCGGTCGGGTAGGACCAGTTTCCGTTAAGGCTCATGTCGTCGTTCCTTTGATGCAATGGCCCGCCCCGGGGAGGAGACGCCGGGGCGGGCGGGGCCGCCTTCAGCCGGTCACCTTCTTGAGGTGGTAAGACTTCGGGCGGGTCAGATTGTGATAGCCGATGACCGACAACCCGCCGCCGCGGCCGGTGTCCTTGCAGCCGGTCCAGCACAGGCCCGGATCCAGATAATCGGCGCGGTTCATGAACACGGTGCCGGTCTCGATCCGGTCCCCGACGGCTTGCGCCCGTTCCACGTCCCTGGTCCAGAGCGAGGCGGTGAGGCCGAAGTCGCTGTCATTCATCAGCCGGATGGCTTCCTCGTCGGAGGAGACCTTCATGATGCCCACCACCGGGCCAAAGCTTTCCTCGCGCATCACCCGCATGTCATGGGTGACTCCCGTCAGGATCTGGGGTGTCAGATAGGCGCCGCCATCGTCTTCGGCAAAGGTTTCGATATGGGCCACGGCGCCAGCCTCGACCGCCTCGGCGATCTGGCCGCGTACTTCGCCTGCAAACCGCACATTGGCCATCGGGCCGATGGTGGTCTCCGCATCCAGCGGGTTGCCCAGCTTGTAGCCCTTCACGATGGCAATGGCCTTCTCCAGGAAGGCGTCATAGAGGCTTTCATGCACATAGATCCGCTCGATACCGCAGCAGCACTGGCCGGAGTTGAACATCGCGCCGTCAATCAGCGTGTCCACCGCCGCGTCCAGATCAGCGTCCTCCATCACATAGCCCGGATCCTTGCCGCCCAGCTCGGTGCCGACGCCGGTGAAAGTGCCCGCCGCTGCACGTTCCATCGCCTGGCCGCCGCCCACTGATCCGGTGAAATTCACGAAATTGAACGCCTTCTCTGCAATCAGTGCCGAGGTGGTGTCATGGTCCAAAAAGACATTCTGGAACACATCCGCAGGCACACCCGCCGAAGCAAAAGCCTGCGCCATTCGCTCGCCTGCCAGCAGCGTCTGGGTGGCGTGCTTCAGCACCACTGCATTGCCTGCGATCAGGGCCGGGGCCACAGTGTTGATTGCGGTCATATAGGGGTAGTTCCATGGCGCCACGACAAGCACGACCCCATGCGGGACACGCCTGATATAGCGTTTGAAACCGGCGTCCTCGCCAACCTCGATATCGGCCAGCGATTCCACAGCAATCTTCGCCATATGCGAGGCACGTTCGTTAAAGCCGCCGAACTCGCCGCCATAACGCACCGGCCGGCCCATCATATGGGCCAGTTCCGGCACGATTTCATCGTTCATCGCGCCAACGGCAGCGACGCCTGCCATCACCAGGCCGATCCGCTCCTGCAGGGAGCGAGCGGCCCAGGCGGTCTGGGCCGCTCGGGCGCGCGCCGCCGCGTCAAAAGCCGCCTCGCGCGACAAGGTTTCGCGTTCGGCAAAAACCGATCCGTCGATCGGCGAGATGCACTTCAGTGTCTGGCCCATGCCATCAACTCCATTCCAAGAGGCACTGCCGCCCCTGCTTCTTTCTGGTCAAAAATACCTCGGGGGTCAGGGGGCTGGCCCCCGGTCCGCCGGGGCCGGATCACGCCCGCTCGAAGCCGCGCGCGATCTCGTAATCGGTAACCACGCGGTCAAACTCCTCGATCTCCACCTCGGCGGCGCGCACGTAGTGGTCCACCACCTCATCACCCAAAGCCGCACGCAGCATCGCAGAGCCTTTCAGCGCCGCCGCTGCATCGCGCAGGGTGCCGGGGATCATGCCGCTGTCGCCCTGGTAGACATCCCCCTTGGCAGGCGGCTGCAAGTCCAGTCCTTCCTCAATGCCGGCAATGCCCGCCGCCAGCATGCCTGCCATCGCCAAATAGGGGTCCATGTCGGAGCCCGGAATGCGGCATTCGACCCGGATCGCCTTTGTGCCGTCGCCGCAGAGCCGGTAACCCGCAGTGCGGTTGTCCACCGACCAGATGATGCGGGTCGGCGCAAAGGTGCCCTTCATGAACCGTTTGTAGCTGTTGATGTAAGGCGCCATGAAGGCGGTGTAGTCGGGCGCGTATTTCAGCAACCCACCCATGTAGTTTTTCATCAGCTGCGACATGCCCAGCTCATCTGACGGGTCATGAAACGCGGGCTTGCCGTCCTGCCACAGCGACTGATGCACATGGCTGGAAGAGCCGACTTTATCGTGGCTCCATTTCGGCAGGAAGGTTACCGCATGGCCTTGCTGGTGGGCGATTTCCTTCACCGCGTGTTTCGCGATGGTGTGGTACTCCGCCGTGTCCATCGCCGCGGCGTATTTGATGTTCAGCTCTTCCTGGCCGGTCTCTGCCTCGCCCTTGGAGTTCTCAATCGGCAGGCCCGCATCCCACAAGTGGTTGCGGATCGGGCGCATCACATGCTCCTCGCGGGAGGTTTGCAGGATGCTGTAATCCTCGTTGTAGCCCGAGATCGGCGCCAAATCGCGAAAGCCCGATTTGCGGATCTCGTCAAAGCTCTTCTCAAAAAGGAAAAACTCAAGCTCAGTGGCGCACATGGCGTCATAGCCCATCGCCTTAAGCCGGTTCACCTGGCGTTTCAGGATCGCGCGCGGCGAATGTGAAATCTCCTCGTGGGAATGGTGATCCAGCACGTCGCACAGCACCATCACGGTACCTTCCAGCCACGGCACCGGGCGCAGCGTCGCCAGATCCGGCTTCATCACATAATCGCCATAGCCGTTTTCCCAGCTGGTCGAGGCATAGCCATCCGGAGTCGCCATCTCCAGGTCCGTCGCCAGCAGATAGTTGCAGCAATGGGTCTCTTCCCAGGCGCCAGCAACGAAATGCTTGGCGTGGAAACGCTTGCCCATCAGCCGTCCCTGCATGTCCACAAGACACACCAGAACCGTGTCGACCAGACCCGAAGAAACCTGGGATTTCAAATCATCGAAGGAGAGCATGAGCAGCCCTTTGCGTGTTCAGGCCAAAACTTTTCCTCAAAAGTTTTGGCAAATTCCTTGAGTAAGGAATTTGGCCCGCTGCGGTGCAGGCCAAATCCTGTTTTTCAACCAGTCCCTTAGCCGTAGCGGTAGGGGCGGCCCGCTTTTTGCATGTCGGCGTTGTACTTCTTGAAGATCTCGACAACCTTTGCCTTTGTTTCGGATTCGGCTGCGATCTCGTCCCAGAACTTCACTGCCGCGTCTTCGACTTGTGCCCATTCGTCATCCGGAATGGTGGTCAGTTTCATGTCGCTGCCGTTGACGCGCAGGTTGGCTTCACCGCCCCAGTACCACCACTGGCGGTAGTAGTGCGACTGGTCGCAGCAGACACGGAACAGGGTCTGCAGGTCTTCCGGCAGTTCATTCCAGCGGCCCTGGTTGGCAAAGAACGACCCCGCCCAGGCGCCGGAGATGTTGTTGGTCAGGAAATAGTCGGTGACCTTGGACCAGCCGACGGTGTAATCCTCGGTGATGCCGGACCAGGCGATGCCGTCCAGCTCGCCGGTCTGCACCGCGACTTCGATGTCTTCCCAGGGCAGGGTGACCGGCACCACGCCGAACTGCGACAGGAAGCGGCCCGCGGTCGGGAAGGTGAAGACGCGCTTGCCCTTCAGATCCGCCAGCGAGTTGATCGGGTCCTTGGTGGCAAAATGGCAGGGGTCCCAGGCGCCGGCCGAGATGTGCTTGACGCCGACCTTGGAATATTCCGCGTCCCAGATCTCGTTCAGGCCGTACTGGTTGAACAGGACCGGCACGTCCAGCGAGTAGCGCGAGGCGAAGGGGAAGTAGCCGCCGAACACGGTGACCTCGGTGGGCGAGGCCATCGAGTCATCATCCGACTGCACCGCGTCGATGGTGCCGCGCTGCATGGCGCGGAACAGCTCACCGGTGGGGACCAGCTGATCGGCGTAGAACAGCTCGATCTGCATCCGGTCGCCGGCGATCTTGTTGAACATGTCGATGGCGGGTTTGATCACATGTTCACCCAGTGCCGCGCCGGCATAGGTCTGCATCCGCCATGTGATGGTGGATTGGGCAAGGGCCGGGGTGGCCAGCGGTGCCGCCATGGCGCCAACGCCCGCGGTCTTCAGAAACTTACGTCTTGTTGTCATTATTCTCACTCCTTGTTGAAATATCGGGCCCCTTGGCAGGACTCTTGCTTGGTTATCTTCCGTAGACATATTCCGGCAGCCACAGGGCGATTTGCGGGAATATCATGATCAGGGCCAGCGCCAGCACCATCACTGCAGCAAACGGGATGATCGAGACATAGATGTCCTTCAGCCCGATTTCCGGCGGCGCCATCGCCCGCATCAGGAACAGGTTATAGCCGAAGGGCGGCGTCATATAGGCGATCTGGGTGGTGATGGTGTACAGCACACCATACCAGATCAGATCGAAGCCAAGCGCTCCCACCAGCGGCACATAAAGCGGCGCGACGATCACCAGCATCGCGGTGTCATCCAGGAAGGTGCCCATCACGATGAAGCTCAGCTGCATCAGGATCAGGATCATCCAGGGGGACAGGCCCAGCTTGGTGGTGAACAGGTCTTCGATAGCCTTGACCGCGCCAAGGCCGTCAAAGATCGCTCCAAAGGCAAGGGCTGCCAGGATGATCCACATAAACATGCAGGAGATGCCAAGGGTTGAGCGCACCGAGGTTTCGAACACGTCCTTGGTCATCCGCCCCTTAAGCACCGCGGCAATAAAGGCAGTCATGGCGCCAATCGCCGAGCTTTCAACCAGCGAGGTCCAGCCGTTCACAAAGGGCACCATCATGGCGGCGAAAATCGCCAAGGGCAGCACTCCGGAGAACAGCAGACGGTACTTCTCCTTCATGAACACGTCTTTGTAGAACAGGGCATTCTTACGGGTCAGGAAGGACAGCGCGCCCAAGGCAAGCGCCAGGCCAAGCGCGGGTTTGGCCTCCAGCGCGCCGGTTTTGATCAGCAGCGGCACCAGCACCAGCGCACCCAAAATGATGTAGTTCAGGCGCAGCGGGTGGTCGGTGATCTGCTCGTATTTGGCCAGATCCTCGGGGTGCATGGCCGGACCCAGATCGGGCTGCATGCGGGAGCGGACATAGATGTAGATAATGAACATCGTAGCCATCAGCAGGCCGGGGATCACGCCTGCCAGCCACAGCTGGCCCACCGGCTGGCGGGCGATCATCGCATAAAGCACCAGAACCACCGAGGGCGGCACCAGGATGCCAAGGGAGGAACCCGCTTGAATGGTGCCGGTCACCAGGATCTTGTCATAGCCGCGGCGCAGCAGTTCCGGCAGCGCGATGGTCGCGCCAATCGCCATGCCTGCCACTGACAGGCCATTCATCGCCGAGATCAATACCATCAGGCCGATCGTGCCGATGGCGAGCCCGCCTTTCACCGGCCCCATCCACACGTGGAACATCCGGTAAAGGTCGTCAGCAATCTTTGATTCCGACAGCACGTAGCCCATGAAAATGAACATCGGCAGGGTCAGCAGCGGATACCACTTCATCAGCTTCATCGCCGCGGAGAAGGGGATCTCCACCCCGCCGGTGCCCCACAAGAGCATGCCCGCAACCGCGCCGACAAAGCCGATGGCGCCAAACACCCTCTGGCCGGTCATCAGCATCAGCATCATGCCGGCAAACATGACGATAGCAATCCATTCATAGGACATCAGATTTCAACTCCGCGCAGGCGTCCGATATCCCGGAACAATTCGGCAAGGCATTGCAGCAGCATCAGAAAGACGCCGAAGCAGAGGATGGTTTTGACAGGCCACAGGAACGGCCGCCAGGCGGTGGAGCTGCGCTCGAGATAGCCGATCTTTTCACCCGCAGCGGCGGGGCCCTCGCTCAGCAGGGTTTTGAGCAGGTCCCAAAAGAACTGCACCGGCTCCAGCCCGAAGTAACCCAGGGAATAGGCGGTGGAGCTGAGTGCCCCGTACATCAGGATCACCAGGTAAGTGATCAGGAACAGCACGGTGAAAGCATCGACCATCGCCTTGGTTTTTGTCGACCAGGCGCCATAAAACAGATCCATCCGCACATTTGATCCCATCTGGATCGAATATGGTCCGCCCAGAATGTAATAGGCTACCATCACAAACTGCGCCGTCTCCAGCGTCCAGTGCGACGGGTCGAAAAAGGTCTTGGACACCGACGACCACAAGAGGACCCCGATCAGGGCAAAGATCAGATACATGGCAAAACGGCCGATGAAACGATTCATCGCGTCGATGCCGCGTACATAGGCCCTTATTAGTTTAGGCATCACGGCCTCCCTCAGCCGTCAGCGCGGCCAGGGCCGGGCGCAGCAATGTCAGCATTTCTTCTGCCATGGCCTCTTCCTCTTCCGGTGTTGCGACCAGATCATTGCGGATTTCAATCATCACATTGGCCAGCCCATGCGCCAATCCGTGGATTTTCAGCGAATGGGTGACGCCATCTGCAGGGCCATAGGGTTCATTGCGCTCCACCCTGCGGTGCGGCAGGGCAGGGGCTGCGGCCAGCATTGCGTCGGCCAGGCGGCTGTCGGCGTCGTGCAGGATGCCGATCTCCACCGCGCGGTTCTCGCCGTAATAGACCGGGGTGAAGCTGTGCATGGTAACCAGAACGGTTTGCAGCCCGGCAACTTTGCGGGTCTTGATCAACCCGGCGACAGTGTTGCAAAACGGCTTATAGACCGTGTCCGTACGCTCCTGCCGTTGCGCTGCGGTCAGGCCTTTGTTGCCCGGTACCTCTACCAGTTCGGATTTCTCCGGCATGGCGCTGGCGGCCTCGGGCGGGCGGTTGCAGTCGTAGACCAGCCGCGACACGGTGCTGGCCACCAGCGGGGCATTCAGCACTTGGGACATATGCAGAGCAATGGCCCGCGCGCCGGGATCCCAGGCGGCATGGCTCAGCCGGTCCTCGCCCCGCAGCCCCAGTCCGTTATAGCGTGCCGGGATATTGCTGGAAGCGTGCTCGCACAGTAGCAGAACCGGGCTGGGGCCCTCACGGTTCACCACCTCCACTGCCTCCCCCTGAGCGTGAGAATCGCTCTCTCGCATATGCTGCCTCCCTGCGATTTGGAAAAATCTTTCCATGAAGAGATATTTGTGTCAATATCTTTTCATGACCGGTTTCGCACAGAGATTCCTGAAACTTTCTTTTCAGGCCGGACCCGGATAGGAAAGTGTCTGTTCAAAGCAGGAATGCCCCGTTGACGAAACCGCCAGCCACCGTTCGCGAGTTGATCCGCGAGAGCTATTCCGCGCTCACCCAGTCCGAACGCAAGTTCGCAAATCTGCTGCTGGAAAATTACCCTGCGGCAGGATTGGCTTCGATCACCATTGTGGCCGGCAATGCTGATGTCTCGACACCGACCGTGGCGCGGATGGTGCAGAAACTGGGCTTCAAAGGGTACCCGCAATTCCATCAGGCACTGCTGAAGGAACTGGAGGCCAAAGTCTCCGGTCCGACCAAGCGGCGCGACAATTGGGCGACCGAGGCGCCCGAGGGTCACCTGCTGAACAGATTTGCACAGGCTGTGACCGACAACCTGCAACAGACGTTTTCCAACATCGACACCGCACAGTTCGATGCGGCGGTGCATCAGCTGTCAAACACCGAGGGGCGGCTTTATGTGGTTGGCGGCCGCATCACCAGGGCACTGGCGGATTACGCCTTTACCCATTTCCAGGCGATCCGGCAGCGGGTCACCCATATGACGTCTTCCTCCGCCACTTGGCCGCACTATGTGCTGGATATGGTCGAGGGCGACACGTTGCTGTTGTTCGACGTGCGCCGCTATGAAACCAACCTGCAGCGCTTGGCTGAACTCGCCTCTGAACGCGGGGTGAAAATTGTTCTTATCACGGATCAATGGGCCAGCCCGATTGCGTCGGTTGCCGAACATACCTTCAACTGCTGGGTCGAGATCCCATCTGCCTGGGACTCCAACATCTCCACTATGATGCTCTTGGAGGCGATGATCGCGGCCACCCAGGAGGAAAGCTGGGACAAAACCAAGGACCGCTACGACCGCCTGGATGAGCTGTTCGACATGACCCGCCTGTTCCGGAAGTTCTCCTGATCAGAAAACAGGCTGCTGCATGGACATTGCCCTCCGGTTGCGCCTTACTGGGCACCAAGCCGGTTTCCTTCAGGCAGGAGTATTCAAATGCGACTAATCGGATTTCTGATGCTGGCCGCGCTCGCCGCAGCACCCGCCGCGGCCAACCCGCTCAGCCGTATTCTGGCCAAGTCAGGGCTGACTCCGCAGGACACTAACATCATGCGCCAAGCCGAAAAGTCCCTTTTGGCCGAGGCGCAGGGCGGCACTGGGAAACGGGCCAAATGGACCAATCCGGACAGTGGTGCATATGGTGAGGTTCGGGTGGCCGGCAAGGAGGGCGATTGCTTGCTCTTGCAGCATCAGGCCTTCCTCAAAGATAGCCAGGACCCCAAGCAGGTCCGGCGCAGGTTTTGCCCGTCGGGGGATGACTGGCTGCTGACCCAGTAGCCCTGCGCACAAACACAAGACGTCTCAATCAGTCAAAGGGAGATAACGGGATGCCTGACATTACCCGCAAACATATTGGCCCGCGCATGAGCCAGATCGTGACCCACGGCGATACCATCTATCTGGCAGGCCAGGTCGGCACTGCCGGTGCCAGCGTGGCGCAGCAGACCCAGGACTGCCTGGGCAAGATCGACGCGCTGCTGGCAGAGGCAGGCAGCGACAAGACCCGCATCCTGCAGACGGTGATCTGGCTTGCCGACATGAAGGATTTTGCCGAGATGAACGCTGTTTGGGACGCCTGGATCCCTGAAGGCCACACCCCGGCACGCGCCTGCGGCGAGGCGAAGCTGGCCCGCGAGGATTTTCTGGTCGAGTTTATCGTCACCGCTGCCAAGGCCTGACCCCGGCGGCAGTCCTGTTCAGGCCCCCCATCGCTCCTGCGCCGCCCGTGAATGCCCAAGGCGGCGCGCAACGGCCTGAATGGCGGCAATCTGGTGGAACGGGATAGCAATCCTTGCAGCATAGGTTGTTCAAAGTTGTCTTCTTTTCCTGTTGCTGCAAGATCGTAGAGTGATTGGTACAGGCAGGGGGGCGGAGTACGCGGCATGGCAGATTATTCTCTCTCACACAGCAGCCAGGGTCCAATACTCAATTGGGGGCGTACGCGTTGATGCAACCAACAGCTTCCAAGCTCACCCTGCGGGGGAGCCGCACATCCGTTGAAGCGGCTGAGGCGGAAGGCCTGATCCGCAAAATTTTCGTTAGCCTGGGGTACAGCCCTGAAGTCTCGGCGCAGGTGGCGCATCATTTGACCGACACCAGCCTGTGCGGCGTGGAAAGCCACGGCGTGATGCGGGTGCTGGAATATGCCAACCAAACGCGGTCAGGCTATCTTGACCCCAAGGGTACGGCGCGTGCCTTCCGGGACAGCCGCGGTGTAATGCGGGTCGAGGGCGGCGGCAGTATTGGCATCCCGGCGATGCAGCTTGCCTACGAAACCGGCATCGCGGAGGCGCGGGAACGCGGGATTTCGGCGCTTTCCATCCGTCATGCGGGCCACACCGGCCGCCATGGCGCCTTTGCCGACATGGTAGCAGAGCAGGGTTTTCTGACCATCTGCATGTGCGGCGGCAACCGTCAGACCTGGCGCCAGGTGGCGCCCCATGGCGGCGCGCAGGCCAAATTGCCGACCAACCCCTGGTGCGCAGGCATCCCGGGAGGCGCGCAGGGGCCGGTGGTGCTGGACTTTGCGACATCCAAAATTGCCGGCGGCTGGATCTACGCCGCGAAATCCGCAGGCGCGCTGCTGCCAGAGGGCTGCGTGATCGACCGCAATGGCAACCCGACCCGCGATCCCGAAGACTATTTTGCGGGCGGCGCCATCCTGCCTGCTGGCGCACAAAAGGGCTATGCGCTGGCGCTGGTGGCTGAACTCATCGGCGAGGCGATGCTGGGGCCGTCCACAACCGAATGCAACTGGCTGCTGATCACCCTGGAGGCCGCCCGGTTCCGCGACGCACCAGCCATGCAGGCTGCGGCCGAAGAGGTGCTGGCCGATCTGCGCAGCTGCCCGCCGGCACCGGGGGTTGAGCGGGTGGAGATCCCGGGAGAGCGTGAACGCAATCATCGCACTGCATCGGAGGGACGGATCGCGGTGCCAATGGAGACCTGGCGCCAGATCCAGGAGCTGGCCGAAAGCCTGGGCGCGGCATGATCAGATGAGCGGTGAAGCCTGCCCGTTCCGTCAAGCCAACGGTTTTCCCTCGGCAAAACAGGCCGGTGCCGGGCCTCCGCCCGCGGAAAGGCCCAGCCAGAACCGCCTTGATCAGTCCAGAGCCATTGCCGCCTTGCGGATGGCTGCTTCGGTCTGTTCCAGATCCTCTTCGGTCAATGCCAGGCTTGCATAGGTTTTGCCTGGCGACTTGAAAATACCCTCCGCGCGCAGCACGGCATTGTACCGCCTGGTGCGTTCCGCATTGCCTGCTTGGGTGTCGCGGTAGTCCCGAACTTTGCTGTCCGTGAACACAACTTCGAACAGCGCAGGCTCACCGACGATCCGGAACGGTACCCCGGCCTCTTCCAGTGCGGCACTGGTTGCCTGCATCAGCCGCTTGCCGGTTCTGTTCAGCCGGTCATAGGCACCCTCGCGGCGCAGAACCTCCATGGTCTTGAGGCCGGCCGCAGCCGCCACCGGGTTGCCCGACAGCGTGCCCAGCTGCATCAGCCAGCCCTCGGCGCCGACCTGCGCCTTGTCGAAATGCTGCATGACATCGGCGCGGCCCACGATGGCCGCCAGCGGGAAGCCGCCGCCGATCACCTTGCCCAGCGTCGCCAGATCCGGCGTCACGCCATACAGCTCTTGCCCGCCGCCATAGGTGGAGCGGAATCCGGTCACAACTTCGTCAAAGATCAACAGGCTGCCGTGCTTCTGCGTTTCCTCGCGCAGAAGCTCCAGGAAACCCGGCAGCGGCGGCACGATGCGCTGCAGCGGTTCGGCGATGATCGCGGCAATCTCGTGGCCGTGCTCGGCCATTAGCTGCTTGATGTACTCAAAGTCGTTGAACGGCGCGACCAGCACCTCGGCAGCCACCGATGGCGGGATACCTGCGCTGTCCGGCACCGCCTGCGGGAAGTTCACACGCACCGAGGGCGCCAGGCTCATCTGAGCCTCCGCCGACATGCCGTGATAGCCGCCTTCGAACTTGACGATCTTGGTGCGCCCGGTGAAGGCCCGCGCCAGCCGGATCGCATACATGTCCGCCTCGCCGCCGGTGGAGACATAGCGCAGCTGCTCACCGCAAGGCACCGCGCGGCAGATTTCCTCGGCCAGCTCAATGCCGCGGGCATTGCTGGCAAAAAAGGTCATGCCCTTCGGCAACTGCTCCAGCACCGCCTCCATCACCTCAGGGTGGCCATGCCCCAGCATCATCGGGCCGGAGCCGATCAGATAGTCGATATACTCCTTCCCGTCTTCATCCCACACGCGCGAGCCCTTGCCCTCGCGGATGACGATACCGGGATCGAAATTGCCAAAGCCGCCCGCGGGCAGCACCGCGCGGGCACGTTCGGTCCATTCGGCCTGAGTGAGGATCTTTTCCATGTCTTCGGTTCCTGTTGAGGGCGGGTTGCCCATTGTTAGGTGAAATTTGACCAATAAGTCAAAAATTAATCGATCACAGCTGCGGGAGCCCCCAGGCCCTCGCGGTCGGGCCGCACGCCGAGGCCGGGGCCTTCGGGCGGCGCGATACGGCCATTGCGGCGTTCCGGCCCGGCTGGGTCCAGCCGTGGGCTGACATAAGAGGACAGGTCGCAGACATTCATCAGCCGCAGCGGATCGGTGGACGCACCCAGATGCAGCAGGGCAGCGGTGGTGATGTCCGAGCCCCAGGTGTCCTCGATGCACATCTTTGCGCCCAGGTGCAGGCACAGGTCGCGGGCCCGGCGCGAGGCCGACAACCCGCCGAATTTCGACAGTTTGATGGCAACTGCATCCATCACGCCTGCCGCGTGGCCTGCCAGCAGCGAAGCCGTATCATGGGCGTTTTCATCCAGCTTCATCGGCAGGCCGCAGGCGGCGCGCACCCGGGCGCAATCCTCGATGGTGGCGCAGGGCTGTTCCAGCATGATGTCCAGACCGGCAACCGCGCGGCCCACGCGGGACGCATCCAGCGAGGAAGCGCCGCAATTCCAGTCGCCATAGACCAGCGGGCCGTCACCCACCGCCTCACGCACCATCCGCAGACGGGCGGCGTCCGCTTGCCAGTCCCGGTCGGCGCCGAGCTTTACCTGAAACTGGCTGATGCCGGCGTCCTGGGCGTCGCGGGCAATGCGGGACATCTCCTCGGGAGCGACGCAGGTGATAGAGTGATAAAGCGGCATATCTGTCTGCCGCTGACCGCCCAAGAGCGCATGAAGCGGCAGGTTTGCTGCCTGCGCGGTCAGGTCCCACAGGGCGATGTCGATGGCGGATTTGGCATAAGCGTGCCCCTGCAGCCAATTGTCCAGTTTCGCCATCACCGCCTCCGGCCCCACCGGATCGGCCCCCAGCAGCACCTGTGCCATCTCCTCGACCGCAGGCACCACGCCGCGGGCATAGGCGGGCAGGTAGTGCGGGATCGGGCAAACCTCGCCCCAGCCGGTCAGGCCGGTATCGGTGTCCAGCGCCAGCACCACGCTTTCGACCGTGTCGCAGGTCTTGCCCTCAGCCATGTAATAGGCCGTGTGGCTGGTCAGCGGCACATGCCACAGGGAAATTCGGGTGATCTTCATGTGGTCGTCCCCAAGTCGGATTTCTTCAACAGGTCTTCACCGCGCCAGAAGGCTGCCGCCAGCAGCGGTCCCGGCACCATATCTATGGCATGTTTCTGATGCGGCGCGTGGTGGATGGTGTCTCCCGGCCCGGCATTCCGGGGCGGGCGGCCTTCGGAATGGAACCGGGCCTGGCCTGCCAGGATCAGATAGGTTTCCTCGGGCGCGTGCGAATGTTCATCGTAATGCTGCCCGGCGCCCCAATAGCCGATGGACAGGCGCATCTCATCGCTGCGGTACAGCCCTTCGGGCGAGACCAGATTGACCCAGCCGTAATTGTCCAGCCACGCGCGGGAAAAGCCGTCATCCTCGGTATAACTCTGCTGCCAGCGCAGACGCTGAATTGCCTCTGCCAAGGCTTGAACCACCGGCAGCGTGCCGGCCGAAACAGCAGGCCCAGGCTGTGCCGCAGGTGACACGACCGGGACCAGTTCGCTGACTCTATTGCAAACGGGCAAATGCCGGGGCTCCACGTCCAGCACGGCCAATCCCTGCATCCGGGCGGCAAACCACCCCAGCCCTTTGGTCCGGATTGCCAGATGTGTCAGTTCCTGCAACAGGCGCGCGGGCATCGCTTCAGCCTCCGTAAACTGCAACCGGATCCCCGAACGCGCCCTCCTCGGGGGTCACGCCAAGACCGGGCAGCGAAGGGGGAACAGCGACGCCGCTGTCGTTGCGCGCGCCCTGGCCGGGCACCGGGTCCACGTCCAGATGGTAGTGGCACAGCCAGCTGGCCAGCCGGTTTGCCTCGGGCGTCGAGGCCGCCAGGTGGATCGCTGCGGTATCCGCCAGAGCCGAGCCGCCCAGGTCCTCGATATGCATCTGCCAGCCCACCGAGACGCCAAAGTCGCGGATCTGCCGTGCCCGGGTCAGCCCGCCGACGCGGTTGGGCTTTACCTTCACGCCCTCGCAGGCGCCGCGCTTCCAGGCCTCCAGGTGGTCGCCGAATGTGTGCATGCATTCATCCAGCATAATCGGGTTGGAGACGCGGGCAGCCACATGGGCGCATTGATCCAGCGTCTCGCAGGGCTGCTCCACCCAGTCGCGGGCCTTGACCGAGTTCAGCACCTCTACAGCTACGCCGGGCTGCCAGGCACGGTTCACGTCAAAGGTCACCTTGTGCCCCTTGGGCAGGCCATCGGAAATCGCCTCGATCCGGTCAATGTCGAGGCCGATGTCAGTGCCGCCCACCTTGGCCGAATGCACGGTATAACCCTTCTGTGCGGCACGTCCGATCAGCGCGAGCATTTCCTCCGGACTGCCGGTGGAGATTGATGAGTTCACCAGCACTGGCACCGCCTCTGCACCGCCCAGCAGCTGCCACAGCGGCAGGCCAGAGGCTTTGCCCAGAATGTCCCAGCAGGCCATGTCGATCGGGGATTTCACATACGGATGGCCCGGCAGCTGCACATCCATAACCCGGTTCACGTGATCCAGGCTGCGCGGGTCCAGCCCGATGAGGGCTGGCGCCACTGTTTCGGTGCCGGCCCGGATCCCCGGCCCATGCGCGGGCAGATAGGTATGCCCCCAGGGGCAGCCCTCGCCCCAGCCCGAGATGCCCTCGTCGGTATCAACGCGCACAAATGTGCTGTCGAGTTTCTCGAACTTCAGCCGTCCGCCCGACAGGTAATAGGGTTCGACCAGCGGCATATCGAGCTGGTAGACAGTGATCCGGGTGATCTTCATTTCAGGTCCACTTCCACGAAACTCATCGGGGCGCTGCCTGCGTTGATGACATTATGCTCGACGCCTTCGTCGCGGCGGTAGGCTGTCCCCGCGGGGACAGTGACGTCATTTACTTCGCCGCCCGGCATCTCCAGCCGCATATGGCAGTCGGTGACGGCGGTGATCACATAGTCCATCGCGTGCCGGTGCCAGCCGGTCTCGGCACCGGGGGCAAAGTCGAAGCGGGTTACGCGCACGCGGGCGTCGTCGATCATCCGGGTGGCTTGGGCTGCGATACTCATGGGCGGTGATCCTTGTTGCGGGTGCGGGAGCCTCCGGCGGGGATATTTGAGGCCAGAAGAAGAAGGCTGGGCGTCAGGGGTTCTCTCCAAACGTGGCTATTGGGGCGCCGAGGCTTTCCAAGTCGGGCGTCACACCCAGCCCGGGCGTATCCGGCGCATAGAGCTTGCCATTCCTGGCGCGCGGGCCGCCGATGCCGGTGGAGCGGGTGTTGTAGTTCATCAGGTCGGTGGTGTTGTGCAGATATTCCTTCGGCGTGGTGGCGGCGAAATGGGCCAACGTGGCGCTGGCAATCTCGCCGCCCCAGGTGTCTTCGGCCACCACCGGCAGGCGGTTTTCGATCAGGTAGTCGCGCACCCGGCGTGCCTTGGAGATGCCGCCGAGGTTGGAGATCTTGAGACAGACCAGATCGGCGCCGTGATCGGCGACGATGCGCTGGGCAGCGTGCATGCCGGTCACGCATTCATCCAGCTTCATCGGCAGGTCGGTGCGCATCCGCACCTGCTGGCATTCCTCGTAAGTGCGGCAGGGTTGCTCGAGGATATAGTCCAGATCCCTGGTTGCCCGCGCTACCCGCAGCGCGTTGTCGACCCGCCAGCCCTGGTTGGCATCGGCCATCGCCTTTTCACCCGGTTTCAGCAGCGGCACGGTGGAGCGGATGCGGTCGATATCCGCCGCCCAGTCGCCGCCCACCTTGACTTGGAACTGGCGGTAGCCCTGTGCCCGGTAGCGGTTCATCTCGGCGATGGTTTCCTCGGTGCCCTTTTGCGGCGCCACCCGGTACATCGGCGCGCCATCGGTCAGCTTGCCGCCCCAAAGCCGCCACAGCGGCGCATCCAGAGACTGGCCCAGAATATCCCAGCAGGCGGCGTCAAACGGGCCCTTGGCATAGCCGTGCCCCTGCACCAGGTGGTCCATGATCCGCTCGATCCGGGCGACGTCCCGCGGGTCCTCGCCAATGAGGGCAGGTGCCACCAGACGGGCCAGGGCGGGCACGCCTTCGGAATGGGCCACCATGTAGTTCTCGCCGCAGGGGGTGAACTCGCCGCAGCCCTGCAAGCCTGCGTCGGTGTCGATCACCACGACCGAGGCCGTGGCGGTTTCAATGGCTTTGCCTGCGCCCCAGACATAGGCGCCGCCCACATAAGGCAGGCAGGTTTGAAAAACGCGGATACGAGTGATTTTCATTGGGGTGCGCTCCTGTCTCAGCCCGGGGACATTGCCGGATCATCCGCCAGCCCCTCGCCGCGCCAGAAGACGAAGCAGAGGATCGAATGCTCGTTGGTGATCATGGCATGGGGTTGGTTTGCCCCGTGCATTTTGGTATCGCCCGGCATCAGGCGGCGGACTTCCTCGCCCTTGGCCATGAAATCGGCGCTGCCGGAGAGGATGGTGTAAAGCTCCTCCGGCCCGTGCTGGTGCCAAGGATAGTCGAGCCTAGGCCCCCAGTAGCCGATGGTCATTCGGGACTGCAGCGAGTGGAAATGGCCCGTTGGCCCCACCAGCTCGAACCAGCCAAAGCGCTGCAGAAAGTCCTGGCCAACCTCATCCTCGGTATAGGTGAGGCGCCATTCCGCATGCGGCGCTAACGCCATGATCGCCTGCTGCAGGGCCCGAACTTCGGCCGCTGCCGGGATGCCCTCGGCGGCGAAGCCAGGGTCTGATTGCACCAAAGCAGCGCCGGGGATTCCTTGGCCTTCGCGATCCGCCCAAGTGATGTCATCGGGCCAAGGCTGGAATTCCGCCACCGCGGGCAGCGCCGCATGGTACGCTTTGGCCGCCTCCAGAGCCTGATCAAACAGCTTTCGGCTCATGGCATCACCACAATATTGCCGGTGTGCTTCTTGGCGATGAAGGCGGCCTGCGCCTCCTTCAGGTCCGGCAGCGGATAGGTTGCTGCCAGCGCCGGTTTGATCTCCCCCTTTTCGATATAGGAGACCACGTCGGTGAAGTTGCGGTGCGGTGTCACGGTGGAGCCGGTGAAGGTCAGGTCGCGCAGATAGAAGGTGCGCAGATCCAGCTCCACCATCGGCCCGGCAATCGCACCCGAGCAGGTGTAGCGGCCGCCGCGTTCCAGCACGCCGATCAGCTTGGGCCAGGCGGCACCGCCAACCACATCGGCCACCACGGTGACCTTCTCATCGCCAAGTGCGGCCCGCAGGTTTTCCGGCGACCGCGGCAGGATCAGGTCGGGGCTAAGCTCGGCCACCTCTGCGTGTTTGGCCTCGGAGGCCATCGCGATCACCCTGGCGCCGCGGCGTTTGGCAAGCTGGATCAGCGCGCCGCCAACACCGCCTGAGGCACCGGGGATCAGCACTGTGTCGCTCTCGCCAACATTGGCGCGGCTCAGCATGCCTTCGGCGGTGACATAGGAGCAGGAGAAAGTGGCCAGTTCGGCATCGCTGAAGTTGCTATCGATCACCGCCACGCCGCGCACATCCGCCTTGGTGAATTCGGCAAAGCCGCCATCGCATTCGGAGCCGAAATAGCCGGCTTTGTCCTTGTTTTCCGGGTCATCCCAGTCGCGGACCCAGCCGCCGACCATGACGCGCTTGCCCACCAGAGCCGGGTCGGCACCGTCACCAACCGCCACCACTTCGCCAACGGCGTCGGCGCCCTGGATGCGCGGGAAGGTGAGGGGGCGGCCGCCCCAGCTCGGGTCGTCCTCGCCCACCTCGTCAAAGGCGCCGCCGGTGGTGGCAGCCTCGACACTCTTGGAATACCAGCCGGAGCGCGTATTCACATCGGTGTTGTTGAGCCCGCAGGCGCCGACCTTGATCAGCACGTCCATGGGGCCGGGCCGGGGCACCGGCCAGTCCTCGTGCCATTCGTATTTGTCCAGACCGCCATGGCCGGTCAGAACCATTGCTTTCATCGTGTCGGGCAGGGTCATTTTCGCGTTTCCCTTTTGGCTATAGAGGAGGGGGCGCTGCCCCCGCCTTTGGCTCCCCCGGAGTATTTTTGAAAAGATGAAGGGGAGCCTGTTGCTTGCTCATTCTGCCGGAGTGAGTTCCGCGTCGGTGCGGGGCAGCAGGCTTTCGGGGTCATAGGCGGGGGCGCCCAGGATCCGGCCCTTGCGCGGTTCTCCGGCAACGATCACTTCGATCTGCGTGTCCGGCACATTGGCGTGCGGTTTCACATAAGCAAAGGCCAGGATCTTGCCGACGGTATGGCCATAGGCGACCGAGGCGGTGGAGCCGACGACCTGGCCCTCCAGCAAGACGGCCTCGCCGCCGTGGCCGTCCTCCACACCGTCCGGTTCGATCTCCAGATAGGCGCAGACCCAGGGTTTGTCCGCATCGTTCAGCGTCTTGCCCTTGCCCAGATAATCCTTGTCGGTGCGGGCAAAGCGCAGCACATCCGCCTCGGCCAGGGTCACTTCGTTGGTCAGTTCGCCCGCGCCCTTAAAGCCCTTTTCCATCCGCATCGCGTTCATTGCAAAGGAGCCGTAGTCGGCAATGCCATGCGCCTCACCAGCGGCCCACAGCGCATCATAGACCGCCAGGGTGCTGTCGCGCGGGATGTGCAGCTCCCAGCCCAGCTCGCCTGCATAAGACATACGGAAGGCCCAGAGCGTGTGGCCCGCGACCTCGATCTGTTGCGCGGTCAGCCATTTGAACCCTGCGTTGGTAAGATCTGCATCTGTGCAGGCGGCCAGGACCTCGCGGGCTTTCGGGCCATTGAGAGCAAGGGCGGCCCAATCGGTAGAGAGGGTTGTGATCTCCACCTCTTCACCCGCGAGGTTCTGGTTCAGGTGGTCCAGCAGCCGCTGCTCAAAGAACGCCGCACAGACCAGATAGTAGCTGTCCTCCGCCAGTTTCACCACGGTGGTTTCCAGCTCAATCCGGCCGCGTCGGTTCAGCATATGGGTGAGGGTAATGCCACCCACCTTCTGCGGCAGGCGGTTGGCGGTCAGCCGGTCCAGGAGGGCGGCAGCACCGGGGCCTGAGACCTCGACCTTGGTAAAGGCGGAGATGTCCATGATGCCAACGCTGTCGCGCACGGCCTTGCATTCCAGCCCGACCATGTCGTGCACTTCATTGCGGCGGAAAGAGTAGTGATCCTGCTGCGCGACGCCGTTTTTGGCGAACCAGCGCGGGCGCTCGTGGCCAAAGACTTCCTCATAGACCGCGCCTTTTTCCTTCAGCCGGTCATAGAGCGGCGAGGGTTTGATCGGGCGGCCCGCCAGGCGGTTGAAATGGGGGAAGGGGATCTCGTGGCGCAGCTTGTAATCCTCATGCGCCTTGGTGACTTGCCAGTCCTTGGTGGCGTAGGCGCCGAAGCGGCGGGGGTCATATTCGCGCATCGAGATGTCGGCAGAGCCATGCACCATCCAGCGTGCCAGTTCGCGGGTCAGGCCCGGGCCCCAGCCGATGCCGATCTGGGTGCCGCAGCAGCACCAGTAGTTCGTTACACCCGGCGCCGGGCCGATCAGCGGGTTGCCATCCGGCGGATGTGAGATCGCGCCGTGCACCTCGCGCTGGATGCCGAGGTCGGCAAAGATCGGCATCCGGTTCAGACTTTCCTCCAGCCACGGCATCACCCGGTCGTAATCGGCATCAAACAGCCAGTTCTCGTATTCCCAGGGGCAATGGTCGTGCCAGACCGAGTTGGAGCCTTCCTTCTCATAGATGCCGATCAACCCGCGTTTCTGCTCCATGCGAATGTAGCCCGAGACCTTCTTGTCGTCGCGGATAACGGGCAGTTCCTTATCCAGTGCTTCAAATTCCGGCACCGGCTCGGTCACGAAGTAATGGTGGGTCATCGAGGTCATCGGCAGCTGCAGGCCGGACCATTCGCCCATCTGGCGGGCGTAGGTGCCGCCGGCGTTCACCACATGCTCACAGCGGATGGTGCCCTTTTCCGATTCGACAATCCATTCGCCGTTCTCGGCCTGGGTGATGTTGGTGGCGCGGCAGTGGCGGATGATACGGGCGCCTTTCTGGCGGGCGCCGGCGGCCATCGCCATGGTGACGTTGGTCGGATCCACATGGCCGTCGTCGGGGGTGTAAAGCGCGCCCAGAACCCCTTCGAGGTTATAGAAGGGGTGCTTTTCGGCGACCTTCTCGGGGCCAACCAGCTCGATGTTGAAGCCCAGCGAGCGGCCCACCGACAGCGTGTGGCGCAGCCAGTCCATCTCATCCTCGGTGTAGGCCAGCCGGAACGAGCCGCAGCCGTGCCAGGTCACCGCCTGACCGGTCTCTTCCTCCAGCTTCCCGGAATAAAGGCCGATGTTGTAGTCGACGCATTTGCCGAGGCCAAAGGAGCTGGTGGAATGGGTGATCTGCCCCGCTGCGTGCCAGGTCGAGCCGGAGGTCAGCTCGGATTTTTCCAGCAGCACCACCTCCTGGCCCCAGCCCTCATGCGCCAGGTGATAGGCCAGACCTACCCCCATCACGCCGCCGCCCACGATGACCACCTTGGCCTGTGTCGGGAATTCTTTCTCAGCCATTTCGCCGTTCCTGATTGCAATGCGCTTTTCTGCTCGACAGGCTAATTCCATATTTGTACCATCGTCAATCATGAATGGCACAAATGTATCATCGACTGTATTGGAGCGCCTCACGGAAGAGTGGGATGCGCTGACTCCTGAGGCACAGAAGGCAGCCCGCTATGTGCTGGAAAACCCTGCGGATGTTGGGGTTTCCACCGTGCGCGAGATTGCCGAGGCGGCCAATGTGAAGCCCAACACCTTTGTCCGCATGGCGCGGCAGGTGGGGTTTGACGGCTACGAGGATTTCCGCGCCCCGTTCCGCGAAGCGATTCGCAAGGGCGGAGTGTCGTTCCCCGACCGGGCGCGCTGGCTGCAGGACATCGGCAAGTCGGGTGAGCTGGGCGGCCTTTATGCCGATATGGTGGGCGCCGCGATCCAGAATATCGAGGAAACCTTTGCCGGTATCGATGCGGGCAGCCTGGAGGCCGCGGCGCATGCGATCTGGAACTCCCGGCAGGTCTTCACGCTGGGCGTGGGGGTGAACAACGCCAACGCCCGCAACTTCACCTATCTTGCCTCCACCGGCATGAAACAGTTCCATGCCATTCCGCGGCCCGGCTCCACCGCCGTGGATGATCTCGCCTGGGCGGACAGTCAGGATGTGCTGATCGCGATGACCTGCAAGCCATATAGGGCCGAGGTCATCGAGGCGATCCAGATCGCACGCGAACAAGGGGTCACCATCATCGGCATTTCCGACAGCCCCGCCAGCCCCTTGGTCCTGCACGCAGACCACGGATTTGTCGTCTCGGCGGACACGCCGCAATTCTTCCCTTCATCCGTCTCGACAATCGCTTTTCTGGAAACGCTGCTGTCCTTTGTGATTGCTGTCTCCAGCGAGGAAATCGTCGAGCGGGTGGAGAAGTTTCACAAACGCAGGCACCAGCTTGGCATCTACGCGGAGGACCCTGAATGAACGCAGCCCCGACCCATTCTCTTGAGGCGCGGTATTACACCGACCCGATCCTCTTTGAGGCTGAGCGCAAGGGCCTGCTGGCCCGCAGCTGGCAATTTGCCGGCCATGCCAGCCAGTTGGAAAACATCGGCGACTATTTTGCCTTTGAAATGGCTGGTGAAAGCCTGTTCAGCATCAAGGGGCGCGATGGCGAAATCCGCACCTTCTATAATGTCTGCCAGCACCGCGCCCACCAATTGGTCTCGGGCGAGGGCACCACGCGGGTTGTGGTCTGCCCCTATCACGCCTGGACCTATGAGCTGACCGGCCAGCTGCGCGCCGGGCCGAACCTCAAATCTGTGCAGGGTTTCGATAAATCCAAGGTCTGCCTGACAGAGGTCCGCACCGAAGTTTTCCTGGGCTTCATCTTTGTGAACCTCGACCCCGAGGCCAGGCCGATGGACGAGTGGTTCCCGAATGTGCGGGGTGAGCTGGAAAGCTTTGTGCCCAACTGGGCGGACCTGAAGCCGCTGGAATGGGTGGACATCCCGGAGAACTGCAACTGGAAGGTTTCCGTTGAGAACTACTCTGAATGCTACCACTGCAGCCTCAACCATCCGACATTTTCGACCGGGGTGATCAAGCCGGAAACCTATGACATCCAGCCCCAGGGCTTCTGCCTGCGCCACACGACGGAGTGCAATTCGCTGGATCAGATGACCTATGACATCAACTCCGGTTTTGAAAATAACGAGAGATACTCCAGCTGGTTCCTGTGGCCGATGTTCTCCTTCCAAGTCTATCCCGGCAATCTGCTGAACACCTATCACTGGCGGGCGGTCGATGCCGATCATGTGGTGGTTTGGCGCGGCTGGTATTCCATCGGCGGCGAGGACAATGAAACCGTGCGCCGCATGGCGGTTCAGGACAGGGCAACCACGGTGGAGGAAGACATCCATTTGGTGGAATCTGTCCAGCGGGGCCTCAAAAGCCGCGGCTATGTTCCCGGGCCTTTGGTGGTTGATCCCTCTTGCGGAGTGAACTCGGAACATTCAATCCTGCATCTTCAGAAGTGGATGCGTGAAGCGGCAGACCACGATCTTGCAGCAGGGGCCTAACGAACTATGACACAGCTTGATGCCGAATGGCTGAACTACATCGACGGCGCCTGGGTGCCTGGCGGGGCAGGGTGGATCGATGTCACCAACCCGGCCAATGGCGAGCTTTTGGCCCGCCACGCGCTGGCCGATGCCGCGGATGTGGACCGCGCCGTGCAGGCCGCCCGCCGCCTGCACCTGTCAGGGGAGCTGTCCACGCTGCGCCCGATTGCCCGCGGCCGCATGGTGCAGGCGATGGGGTGTTACCTTTTGGACAATCTCGACGAGATCGCCCGCGTCCTGACTTTGGAACAGGGCAAGCCGTTGTGGGAATCCCGGATCGAGGTTGAGGGCGCCGCGCTTTATTTTGAATACTACGGCAACCAGGCCAGCACTGTCGAAGGCCGCTCGATCCCGCTGGGCGGCGGCTATTTCGACTGGACCGAGAACGAGCCGATGGGCGTCTCCGCCCAGATCATCCCCTGGAACTACCCCGTGGAGATGACCGCGCGTTCGCTGTCCGCAGCGCTCGCGACCGGCAACACTTGCGTGATCAAGACACCTGAGCTGACACCGCTTACCAACGCCTGGCTCGCTCGTGCAGCCGAGGCTGCCGGTTTCCCGGCTGGCGCGGTCAATATCCTGTGCGGTTACGGCCACGAAGCAGGCGCGGCACTTTCCGGTCACCCGCAGGTCAACCAGATCGTCTTCACCGGCTCCGTGCCCACCGGTATCCGTATCGCCACCGCAGCGGCACAGAATGTGGTCCCTTGCGTGCTTGAGCTTGGCGGCAAGTCCGCTGCCATCGTGCATGAGGACGCTGACCTCGACGCCTTCGAGAACGACATCCGCTGGGGCATCTACTTCAACGCGGGCCAGGTCTGCAGTGCCATGAGCCGCGTCATCGTGCACGAAAGCCGTCACGACGAGCTTGTCGAGCGCGCAGTGAATGTGGCCCAAAGCCTCAGCGTCGGTGCCGGCATCGACCGCCCCGAATTCGGCGCCAACATGGGGGCCATGGTCTCCATGCCCCAGCGCGACCGTGCCTTGGGTATCGTCCAGCAGGCCCAGGCGGATGGCGCCACCATCGCAGCCGGCGGCACCCCCGTCGGCAATGCCGGCGCATTCCTGTCGCCGACCGTTGTCTCCGGCATCACCCCGTCGGACAGCATCGCCAGCGAAGAAATCTTCGGCCCCGTGCTCTCGGTGCTCAAGTTCCAGTCCGATGCCGAGGCGATTGAAATAGCCAACAGCACCGAATACGGGCTGGTCGGCGGCGTCTTCACCCGCGACCTCGATCGCGCCACCCGCTGCGCCCGCCAAATCCGTGCAGGCCAGGTGTTTGTGAACGAATGGTACGCAGGTGGCGTCGAGACCCCCTTTGGCGGCTACGGCAAATCAGGTTACGGCCGCGAAAAGGGCCGCGAGGCGCTGTGGAACTACGTGCAGACCAAAAACATCGCCCTGAAATTGAAAAGCTGAACTGAGAGGCTGAGATGAGCGCATTTGAAGAAGACCTGTTCCTGAAGGGTATGGAGCAGCGCAAAGCCACCCTTGGCGCCGAATATGTCGAAAAGAACCTGGCCGCGGCGGATGATTTCACCCGGCCCTTCCAGGAGGCAATGACTGCCTGGTGCTGGGGTTTCGGCTGGGGTGATGATGTCATTGATGCCAAGACCCGCTCGATGATGAACCTGTCGATGATCGGTGCGCTGGGCAAGATGCACGAATGGGAACTGCACTGCCGTGGCGCCATCAACAATGGCGTCACCAAGGAAGAGCTCCGTGCGATCATCCATGTGATCGGCATCTACTGCGGGGTGCCCCAAGCCCTGGAATGCTTCCGGGCCGCGCGCAAGGTTCTGGAAGAGTAGCGCTGAAACACCAACATTGGATACTGGACAGACGGCCTGATTGGCTTTTTTTGGCCGGGTTGGTGTGATTCCGGGCGGGGTGACTCGTTTTTGTGGGGTGATTTGCTGTGCTTCCGGTTTGTGAGTCTGTGGATAAGCGCGGTTGTTCTGTGGGTAAGTTGTG
>NZ_LUKH01000026.1:0-70915 GCF_001593695.1 Leisingera sp. F5
GCCTCAAGGGCAGCGAAGACATGACTGCGAAACATGCATTTGTCGCTGCCCATAAGGCTCTTTATCCCATTTCCCTGCTCTGTCGCATTCTGGGGATCGGCCGCAGTTGGTTTTATGGTTTTACTCAATCGCAACCAGCCCGAGATCAGCGGCAAAAGCTGCGTACCGACCGGGACGCCGAGTTGCTGCCAAAGATAATAGCGGCGTTTTCTCAAAGCAAAAAACGATATGGGTCAAAGCGGGTCCACCAGGATCTGAAGGCCGATGGCGAGGCAGTCTCGGAGCGTCGCGTCGCCAGAATAATGAAAGAAAACAGTATCTCACCGCGTCTACGCAAGCGCCGGAAGCCGCGCACGACTGACAGCAATCACTCTTTGAAACCATCGCCGAATTTGTTGGAGCAACAGTTCGATTGTTCCGTTCCAAACCGGGTTTGGCTGGCCGACATTACCTACGTCGATACGGACGAAGGATGGCTCTACGTCGCCGCCATCAAAGACATGGCAACACGTGAAATCGTCGGCTGGGCAATGGACGATCATCTGCGATCCAAACTCTGCTGTGATGCCTTGAACATGGCCCTGGGGCGGCGTGGTCCGGTGCCTGGGCTCATTCACCATTCGGATCGCGGCGTGCAATACGCTGGCAGCGAATACCGTGCGCTGCTCGGGTCCGCGAAGATCATCCAATCAATGAGCCGAACCGGCGAATGCCTGGATAACGCTCCAATGGAAAGTTTCTTCGCTTCACTGAAAAAGGAACTGGTTCACCGGGAGCGCTTCAAAACGCGCGCCCAGGCAGAGTCGGCGATCTTCGAGTACATTGAGGTCTTCTACAATCGACAGAGGCGTCATTCAGCCGTCGGCTACAAAACACCCGCGCAAGCATATGAAGACATGGCTTGGAAAAGCGCAGCATAGGGTCAATAGTCAAACTGTCCGGAAATCGGGACGAACTCCAATCCGCAGCAAATCTGAAACCACAAATTCACACAAATCGGGCTAGAATCGAAATTGCGGAGAGAAGCGGACCTACGACGGGCAGCCTGCAAATGGTATCTTCGGCCATTCGGCAATCCGGGAAGAAGCCGGATTCAATCGCGCGGCGCTTCATAGCCTCGCTCAGGTGTCGATCATGGAGTTCCCGCAAGCTCGGATTGGACTCCGTCGCAGCCTCCATAATTTCGATGGCTTCTTCGAGCGTCTGGTCCTTGAAGACGGTCATGGTCAGGCGAGCCTCCATGACCTCAGCAATGCCTTCGGCGGTCATGCCCAAGGGAAAGGCATTGGTTCATTTCACTTGGATATCAAGTGCCACAGGCGGTGTAAGGTGCGAATTGATAAAGGCGCCAGGAAACAAGGCATTTAGATCACTTTCGCGGTAGGCCAAGCTTCAGCCACATCTCAAGAAAAATGCCCGCTCCGTAATCACAGAGCGGGCCTGTTTTAGTTGGAGGTATGATCTACTTCAGCAAGACCCCCAGCGGCACAGGTTCGCTGATCGTCCATTCTCCCACGACGCTTGGGGTGGCATTCGAAACTTCAATGATCTGCATTGTCGCTCTGTTCTGGTGATGCAGCTTATCGCTGAAACTGCGTGGGCCAAATGCGGTAGTTTCACCTTTCATCTTTTCCAGTTCTGCAGTGACGGCAGTGCCTTCAACTGAGCCTGCACGCTCGACTGCCTTGGCCCAAAGGTCGATCAGGATGTAGCCCGGATATGCGTATTGGCTGGCCGGGCGCGCACCAGTCGCGGCTTCATACGCTTTGTTGAAATTCTCTACATCGTTGCGCGGGTCATCACCATATATAGAGCCTTGCACTGGCAGAACGAAGCCTGACAGATCCGGCACGGCGTCCAACCAGTAAGAACCGTCTACCGCTGAACCGTTCAGGATCAGCGAATTAACACCCGCTGCCCGCAACTGGCGCACGGCGGCCGCCGCACCTGGAATGTAGGAGCACAGCATGATCACGTCGGGCTGTTCCGGCAGCGCTTTGATACGGCTGATCTGACTTGCGATAGAGGCGTCACTATTCTTGAATGTGTCGCGCCCGACAATCTCACCGCCCGCTTTGGGGAACATCCAGTCGAATCCGGAGCAGATACCCTTATTGTATTCAATAGTGGTGTCCAGAAGCACATATCCGGTTTGGGCCTCGCGCACGGATTTCGCCCATTCAGCCATTGTCGCGCCTTGAACCGCCGCCAGGACCGAGCCCGAAAAGCTGTTTGGACCGACCCCCTGAATGCCGGCCTTGACGTCTTCAGCACATAGGAAGAACGAGTTCTTACCCTCGGCTTCGGCTGCCAGCGCCGCGGGGGCCCCAAAATCATAATCGCAGCTCACGACCATCATGTCGGCACCTTCGTCCAGGACCTGAAGGCCTGCCTTGGCTGATTGTGCCCGGTCAGTCTTAGTGTCAGCCTCGACCCATTTGATTTGCTTGCCCAGCAAACCGCCATTCGCATTGATTTCCTCGATGCGGATTTTGGCGGCGGTGGCAGCGGGAGTGTCGTACGCCTCCATCCAACCGGACTTTGCGATGGCAAAGCCGACCGTGATATCGTCGGCAAGGACGGGCGCAGTCATGGCCAGTGTCAGTGCCGATGCAAATAGCGTGTGTTTCATTGGAAGCGTCTCCTCAGTTGGTTGGTTTTTGTTTGGCGGGAACGGGCAGTCCGGCAAGCGGAAGGCGTAACTCCTTACCAGCCAGAAGCCCGGCAGGACGCAGAGCCAGAACCAGTACCATCACTGCGCCGATGAGAATTTCCTGGGCACCGCTTGGCAGAGCGAAATCTGCAGTACCGATGGTGACACCCCGCTCCAAGCGGACCAGCGCCTCGATCAATAGCGAGAGACTGAGCACGCCAATCACCGCACCCGACAGGCTGCCAATCCCGCCAACCACCAGCATCGCTAGTGAAATGAAAGTGATGCCGAGATAGAAGCTATCGGGGTTCAGCACACCGATAGAGTGGCCCAAGAGCGCGCCTGACACACCGGTGAAGAAGCCGCTGATCACCAGGGATATAAGGCGATGGAGGTACATGTTGATACCGGAAGCGCTGGCTGAGACCTCATCTTCACGGGTCGCGCGCAATGCCAGACCGCTGGCTGAGTTCGCATATAGATTGGCTGCGATGATCGCTGCGCCCGCCCAGCAAAGCGCCGTCCACATGCCTACATACCGGGGCAGACCAACCACAGATGAGGTCGCGCCGGTCACTCCCTCCCAATTGGAGTAGACCGTGTTAACGATGGCGAGGAATGCAAAGGTGGCGATCGAAGCTGCAATGCCTGTAAGCCGCAGAATTGCCGAGCCTGAGATCAGCGCCACCAGCGCCGCCAGTAAGCCGGAAGCAACAGCGGCCGGGAAGACTGGCCATTCGGCCTGCGCGAGCCAGGGCCACAGATCAGGCAGGAACAGCGCTTTCGTCTGCGGCTTCAGTGTCAGCCAAGCCGAGCAGTAGGCACCGATTGCCATGTAGCCGGCATGACCAAAGCTGACCACACCCGAATTGCCGACGAATATCCACAGGCTGACCACCAGAACCACCCGGATCAACGTCTCGGCAGCCATGCGTGCCAACGATTTATCGGCGGTCAGGGTGACAAGGCCTGCAAACAGTAGGAGTATTCCGATCAGTACAAACGGTGTCGAATAGGCCAGAAGCCGGTTTTTTGCGTGCTTAGCCATCATAGATTAGATCCTTGGTTTGGCGGAGCTGGGCACGAACAGCCCCTGCGGCCGCAAAAGCAGGCAGACGATGACCAGCGTGTAGAGAAAGGCGTCGCGGAAAGGACGAACTTCGAGGGGGAGGAATGCTTGCAGGACAACCGACACCGCCCCGATCAGGAAGCCCGCGGTTACAGCTCCGGGCAGGGATCCCAGCCCGCCGATTACCGTGGCGATAAAGGCGACCAGCATGATCTGCCCGCCCATGCGCACATCGGCGACGCCGGTTTGCGTGGCCATGATGAGAGCGACAGCAGCAGCCAGCGCGCCGGAAAGCGCAAAGGCACCGGTGATCACAACGTTAGCCCGCACGCCAAGCAGGCGCGCCATGTTGAAGTTCTCTGCCGCGGCGCGCATTTCCAGCCCGAGCCGGGTTTTCTTCAAAAGAAGCGCCAGGCCCGAGACCACCGCCAGTGTCGTCAGAATAACGATCACCTGCAAAAGCGGGACTTCCGCCCCAGCCAGCGCGACCGGCGTGTTCAGGTCGGGCCACAGGCTGATTGCCTTTGGCCGTCCGCCATAAACCGCCAGCAAAGCATTTTGGATTACGAACCCCAGCGCAAAGGAGGAGATCATCATCGCTACGGGGGTCGCATTGCGCATGTGGCGGAACACAGCATATTCGCTTGCCACTGCGGCCCCGGCCCCCAGCCCCAGAAGAACGGGGATCAGCAGGAAGGCTGGGGCTTTCCCCAGGAACATAACAGCCACAGCCTCTGTAGACGGCACAATCAGAGCAAAGACGCAGAAAGCGATATACTCGCCATGGGCAAAGTTCACGAGGTTCATCACCCCGAAAATCAACGCAATGCCGAGAGCGGCCATGGCATAAACGCCGCCCAATGAAGCTGCATCAAAGAATAGCTGTGCAATCGTGTTCATTGTGCTGCCTCATTTTGGGGGAGTTGGCTAGGCCGACCGAAATACGCTTCGCTGAGAAGGTCTTTTTCCGCGAAGGCAGCAGCATCGCCGTCACCAACTACCGACCCGCCGCGAAGCAGGATCATGCGGCCGCCGACCCGCGCGGCGCGGGTCGAGCTTTGTTCGACGATCAACAGTGTCAGCCCCCGCTCTTCTTGCAACTGAAGAAGCGTGTCATAAACCTGATCGACAATTTTTGGCGCTAACCCCAGCGAGGGCTCGTCAACCATCATCAGTTTCGGGTTGGTCATCAGCGCCCGGCCAATCGCCAGCATTTGCTGCTGCCCACCAGACAATGCACCTGCATTGGAATGGCGGCGTTCGCCGAGTATCGGAAAATTCTGATAAACGTCTTCGAAGTCGCCATCCAGCGCTGTTCGGTCCCGGCGCAACCCAGTCCCGATCCGCAGATTTTCCTCCACAGTCAGGCTGCCGAAAATCTCGCGTCCTTCGGGCACCATTGACAACCCAAGCCGCGCAATCGCTTCAGGAGGGCGTCCGGTCAGCAGGTCACCATCCATCTCGATCCGGCCGTGGCTGGTCGTCACGGCACCACTGATCGCACCCAGAAGTGAGGATTTTCCGGCTCCGTTGGGGCCTGAGATGAAAGCCCGCTCACCCTCATCGATGTGCAGAGTGACATTGTTTAGTGCAGGCACATTGCCATAGTTCACCGAGACGTCGAATACTCCAAGCTTTGACATCACGCGGCCTCCTGATCTGCACCGAGATAGGCGTCCCGCACGGCCTGGCTTGCGAGGATTACATCAACGTCGCCCTCTTCGATGATCTGACCGGCATCCAGCACATAGACATGGTGCGATACCGACAGAACCAACCCGACATTGTGCTCGATCAGCAGAACCCCAGTGCCTAGCTCCTTGGCTATGCGCCGGATCAGTGAAGCAAGATCAGTGGCCTCGGCCTCCGACATTCCAGCCGCCGGCTCATCCAGCAGCAGAAATTCAGGGGCAAACATCAGCGCCCGGGCAATGCCGACGCGCCGCTCATCGGTGTAAGGCAGGCTCGCCGCCGGGCGCTCGGCTAGGTGAGCAACGCCCATCCAGTCGAGCAGCCGCAGTGCTTCCGCTTCCGAGGATGAGCGGGAGTGACCAAGACCAACCCCGGTCACTGCCAGATTGTCGAAAACATCCAGGCCGGTGAACAACCGTCCGGCCTGGAACGTCCGCGCCACTCCCTCGCGGCGCAGCTTATGCGGCGGCAGCCTACTGACATCCTTGCCCGCAAGGCTGACGGTGCCAGCGGTCGGGGCCTGAAAGCCGGTCAGCGTGTTGACCATTGTGGTTTTGCCTGCCCCGTTCGGCCCTATCAGCCCATGGACGGCACCCGAGGTGATCGACAATGTGACATCAGTGAGGGCCTTGAACCCGCCGAAGGCCACCGTCACACCGGACGCCGCCAGGGAGGAAACCGTATTCTTCCGCCGCACCATGGGTCAGACCTCGGCCAGTTCTTTAAGCTGATCGATCTGGCGGTCTTGCGCTGCTGCATCGGCGGTCAGCACATATACCCCGGTTTCATGCAGGCTGACCGTCCATCCGGGTTCGACCACGATTGTGGTTGTGACCTCCTCAATCACCGCCGGCCCATGCAGCGTGTCGCCCGCGCCCATCGCCGATCCGTCATAGACTGGCGTGTCCTGGGCAATGCCGTCAGCACTGAACACCATCGGGCGAGTACCCTTCAGGGTTTCATGAGCGCCCTTGCCGGCGGCGATGGTCATCCGCTTGGGCTTGTCGACATGGCCCGCAATGGTGCTTTCGACATTCACCACCTCGACGGCGCTGTGCGGCTCGTCATAAGTATAAAGTTCCTTGTGGCGGGTATGGAATGCGGCCTTGATGTCGTCCAAGGTGGCCTCGGTGACATCGAACGGATCGATCTCGACGGTGCATTCATGCACCTGCCCGACATAGCGCATATCCAGGGAGCGGCGGATTGAGATGCGCTCTTCCGGGAAGCCGTCCTGGCTCAGGTCATCCTTGCCGCGCGCTTCCAACGACTTGAACAGGCTGTCGAGCTTCGCGGCCGCCTCAACCCCTTCCAGCCGGACCGGCGCCGGTGCCATGTAGTTGTATTTGACGTCCGAGATGATCTGGCCATAGGCGCAAAGACCCGAGGCCAGCTTGGAGATCAGCACCTTGGAAATACCCATCTCGCGGGCCAGCGAGGTGATATGCGCGCCGGTGGCACCGCCGGCGCCCATCAGCACGAAGTCCCGCGGGTCATAACCGCGCTCCACCGAGACGCGGCGGATCGCATTCACCATATTGTTGTTGACGATAGTGAACATGCCGTAGGCGGCTTTCTCAACCGAGATGCCCAGCGGATCGGCAAGCTTGCCCTTGATGGCGCTGCGGGCCTTTTCCAGGTCCAACGGCAGTCGGCCGCCGACCAGGCCGTCGGCATTCAGATAGCCCAATGTGAGGTTGGCGTCGGTGGTGGTGGGATTCTCGCCGCCCTGCCCGTAACAGGCTGGGCCGGGCTCGGAACCTGCCGATTGCGGACCCATCTGCATCAACCCCATCGAGTCGATCCAGCCGATCGAGCCGCCGCCGGCCCCCAGGGTTTCCACCTGGATCATCGGGATGCCGATGCGGTAGCGGAGAAAATCGATGTTCTTATTGACATTGGCCTGGCCGTCCTTGGTCAGGGTGATGTCAAACGAGGTGCCGCCCATGTCACAGGTGATGATGTTCCTGTCCCCCCAAGGCTCGGCCACGTCCAGCGCCGCCTGCGGCGCCGAGGCAGGGCCCGAGTTGATGGCGTAGACCGACTGATCGCTGACCACCTTGCCCAACGCCAGGCCACCGTTCGACTGGAAGTAGCGGACCGGGTGCTGGCTGCCGAGCTCGCGGAAATATGCGTCGATGGCTTCGACATAGCGTTGCAGGATCGGCGCCAGATAGGCGTTCACGATGGCGGTGGAGGTGCGGGTGTACTCGCGCACCTGCGGGTAGAGCTGCGAGCCGATGGTCAGCCGCACACCGGGCATCATCTCACGGACGATCTCGGCGGCGCGGTTTTCGTGCTCGGGGTGCAGCACCGACCAGACAAAACTGATCGCCACCGACTCGACGTTCTCGGCAATGAAGTACCGGCACGCCGCGCGGACGTCCTCTTCGTTGAGAGGTGTCTTGACCGAGCCGTCCGAGATCACCCGCTCGCTGACCCCTTTGCGCAGATGGCGCGGCACCAGCATGGTGGCGGGCGGGTAGTCGGGATCATAGCGATGGCCGTCTTCCTTGTGACCAAGGCGGATCTCGATCGAGTCCTCGTGGCCTCTGGTGGCGATCAGGCCGGTCTTGGCGCCGGTGTGGGTGATCAGCGCGTTCAGGCCCACGGTCGTCCCGTTGATGCAGAGATCCGAATTGGACACGATTTCTTCTGCGGTCAGGCCGGTTTCCTCGGTGATCAGCGCCAACCCGTTCTTGATAGCCTTGGTCGGCTCGGTCGGGGTGGACAGCACCTTGAAGATTTGAGTGCTGCCTTCCTTGTCGGCGAGAATGAAGTCGGTGAAGGTGCCGCCGGCATCAATGCCCAGGCGATATTGGGTACGCATGTTGTTAACCTTTCGGGTTTTTGGGCTCAGGCAGCGGAGCGCGCTTCGGCTGTGGCGGCTTCGTCAATGGCAAGGGTTTCGGCATCAGCGATGATCACGCCGTAGTCGAGCCTTGCGCCTTCGATGGAAACGAGACCGTTCCTGACATCCTCGACGACCTTCAGCGGGTCGCGCTCGAACGGATTGCCGAAGCCACCGCCGCCGGGGTTGAGGTTGGCCGCAATCTCGCCCGGTTTGATGGTCTCGATCACGTTGTCGGTGATGATCTGGGTCTCGCCATTCCGGGTGACTTCCAGTCTGCCGACCTTCTTGTCGATCATGATGGATTTCGCGCCGCCAGCCCCCATGGCCGGAATGCGGCGGCCTTCGCCGAAGGTGACCAGCGTCATCTCCTCATCGAGTGGCTCGACAGCCCAACGAGTGCCCGAACCTCCGCGGAACTTGCCCGCCCCGCCCGAGTCGGTCATCAGCCCGTATTCGTGGATAATGATCGGATAACTGTGCTCCAGCATCTCGATATCGCCCGAGGTCAACGCGCCGAAGCAGCATTCCGGTCCGCAGGCGTGCCAGCCATCCTGGCTAGCCGTCGCCCCAGCTCCCGAAATGATCGAAGCCAGCACCATGGTGACGTATTCCTCATCATGGCGGCTGTCCCAGCCAGCAATGTTGCATCCGTTTGCGTGGCCCCAACTGGCCGAAACCTTATCTGGCGCGGCCTGTTCAAAGGCGAGCCGCACCGCATCGGTCAGCGTTTCCATGGGTGTGGTTGTGCAGTTCATGTGAGGCGCCGGCGGCTTGGCGTTGCACAGCGTGCCTTTGGGACCCATGTCCACCGTCACGTTGCGATAGAGACCTTCGTTGTAGGGCGGCGGCAGCTGCGCAAACATCATCAGGCCGAGATAAACGCCGGAGTAGGAGTTCCCCTCGTAGGAGTTGATGAAGTAAGGGATCTGCGGCGGGCTGGCGATTTCGATATGACAGCTTTCGCCGTTGATGGTCACTGTCGCGGTGATGTCGAAGTCCCCGAAACCGTGCCCAGCATCTTCAAGAACGGCCGTGCCGGAGTATGTCCCATCGGGCACCTCTGCAATCAAGCCGTTCATGTGCTTGTTGGCCATGGTCAGCAACTCTTCGATGCAGGCCTGCACCGTGTCCTTGCCGTATTTGTCCATCAAGGCGACCAGATTGCGTGCCCCCACCTGGCAGGCGCCGATCAGAGCATTGAAGTCCCCCTCCTGGTCGCGCCGTGCCCGCATATTCGTCAGCAGCATGTTCATGATGTCATGCCGCGGCACCCCCTTATCCCAGATCTTGATTGGTGGAATGCGCAGCCCCTCGGCAAAGATCTCCTTGGCCTCGGGGTTGTACCCTGCGGGCACGGGGCCACCGATGTCGGTCAGATGACCCTTACAAACGGTCCAGAAAACCAGCTCACCTTCGTAGAAAACTGGGTAGTACATGCAGGTGTCGATGATGTGCGACCCGGCATAATCGGGGTCGTTGTGCAGGATCAGGTCGCCTTCGTGGATGTCGCCGCCGAAGAAACTGTCCACGGCCTTCATCGCCGGAATCAGGCTTCCAAGATGAATTGGGATGTCCTGGCCCTGCAGGATCATCTCCGGGGTATGGTTGAACAGCGCAGTGGAATAGTCATGGGCCAGGTTGAACACCGAGCTGCGCGCGGTCTTCTCCAGCGCCAAGGTCATTTCGCGCTGTGTGGTTTCCAAAACTCCGCGCACCACTGACAACGTGATGGGGTCAACTTGTCTCGATTCCATTCGATCTGGTCCTCTGCATGGGTGCAAAGGGGCCGCCTTACGGGTACGTAGGATCATCCCGATCCGGCGTGCTCCTCCTGCACGTCGATCTGGTGACTTCAGGATGCCGTGGGTACGCCATCTCGTCTTGACGCTCAGTGCAGAAGCGTTTGCACTACCGCGCAGGAGAATTTGCTGCTCAGCGCAGAATCGTTTGTCCGCCAGCGCACATCCCCTGATTTTCTTTGGTTTGAAGGGTGAGTGGGATATGTTCTAGTCGGGGAGGACTTGAACATGACCGCCGAGTTGAACTTCTCGACGGCCTCAACAGAGCCGCAACACCGCTCCAGCCGATGGAATGCGGTGATCGCGGAATCGTATTTTCCGCTGGAATTACAATTCCGTGATCCGATCCGTTTCGACGGGCGGCTTAGGCGTACTTCACTAGGCCATGTCGGGTTGTCGCGCTTGACCTCGGACCCGGTGAATTATGAACGCAGGCGAGCTCATATCCGCGAAGCTCGGGAAGAGGAATATTTGATCACACTCCCTAGCGTCAGCACGGTCGAGTTTCGCCAACTTGGCCGGGATGTGCGTTGTGATCCTGGGGGATTCATTATCGAACGCGGAGACGAACCCTATCGCTTCATGTATGAAAAACCCAATGACTTGTACGTATTGAAGGTGGGCCGCAAAGCGCTAGAGGAAAGGGTGCGCCAACCCGATCGGTTTTGTGCCCGCGTGTTTGATGCCACGTCAGGCACCGCCGGTCTGTTCGCGACCATGGTAGAGCAGGCGCAGTTGCAATCTGGATCACTTGCTGTTGCTGCCGCTGAAACCGTGGGGCGTCATCTGCTGGAGTTGCTGGGTCTAATGATAGATGAGGCCTCCGATGCCAGTACAAGCTCGGTATCCACCGTAAGGGCAGCACATATTGCGAGGGTCGAGAAATTCATCAGGACAAATCTGAAGAACCCCGATCTGTCCCCGGACCTGATTGCCGAAAGCTGCGGCATTTCAAAACGCTACCTGCACGACCTTTTCAAGGATGTGAACGGCACTGTCAGCCAGCAGATCCGTGATCAGCGTTTGGTCGCAGCACGGGACCGGCTGGCAGCAACGCCCGGCTTAGCCATTGCCGAAGTGGCCTATCGTTTCGGTTTCTCTGATCAAGCCCAGTTCTCTCGTTTGTTCAAAACCAAATTCGGAATGACACCGACGGATTTCAAATCAATTGCAACGTGATGTTCTTGTGAACCCAGCGCTTAATGGATGCGCTTTCAGCGTTCGATTGCAATGTCTCCGCGTCCAAGCCTTTGAAAATGCGTCTGGATGGGCGACACTCGGGTCCGCCCTGTCGCGACCTGGCTCTTCAGCGGGTTGGAACGGGAATGTCCCCCCGGTAGTCATAAAAGCCACGGTCGGTTTTGCGGCCCAGCCAACCGGCCTCGACATATTTCACAAGCAGAGGGCAAGGGCGGTATTTGGTATCCGCCAGCCCTTCGTGCAGAACATTCATGATGGCCAGGCAAGTATCCAATCCAATGAAATCGCCCAATTGAAGCGGCCCCAACGGGTGGTTTGCACCAAGTTTCAGTGCCGAGTCGATGCTCGCCACGTTCCCCACGCCCTCGTAAAGCGCATAGGCCGCCTCGTTGATCATCGGGATCAGGACTCGGTTGACTATGAAAGCCGGGTAGTCCTCAGCCGAAGCGGAGGTCTTGCCCAAAGTGCCCACCACACCCAGCAGCGCTTGGTATGTGGCATCGGACGTGGCAATACCGCGGATCAGTTCCACCAGCTTCATTAGCGGGACTGGGTTCATGAAGTGGAAGCCCATGAACCGTTCCGGGCGGTCGGTCTTGGCCGCAAGCCGCGTAATCGAGAGCGACGACGTATTGGTGGTCAGTACCGTGTGCGCTTCCAGCGAGTCCTTCAGGCCTGCAAAGATTTGGTCCTTGACATTTTCGCGCTCGGTTGCGGCCTCGATCACGAGATCGGTGCCGCCGATCTCACCCAGATCCTGGGTGGTTCGAATACGGGCCAAAGTGCTGGTACGCTCAGCTTCTGTCATCTGCCCCTTGGAAACCTGTCTTGCCGTATTCCCCGAAATGCGCTGCACCGCCCCCTTCAGCGCCTCAGCCGAGATGTCGTTCAACAGAACCTCGTAACCGGCTGCGGCGAACACATGGGCAATTCCGTTGCCCATCTGCCCTGCTCCGATCACGCCAACAGTACGGAACTCCATTGCCCTACCCCGCGTAGCTGTAGGCGGTTTTGACCGATGTGTAGAACTCGGCGGCATAACGTCCTTGCTCACGCGAGCCATGGGATGAGCCTTTGCGCCCGCCAAACGGCACGTGGTAGTCGACACCCGCAGTCGGCAAGTTGACCATGACCATGCCTGCCTGGCTGTACCGTTTGAACGCACGGGCGTATTTCAGGCTCGAGGTGCAGATGCCCGAGGAAAGGCCAAATTCGGTATCATTTGCCACTGATAGCGCTTCGTCGAAATCGGCAACCTTGATGACACTTGCACAGGGGCCGAAAATCTCATCGCGGCTTGACCGCATTTCGTTGTTTGCATTCAGAAACAGGGCTGGCGCCTGAAACCAACCTTCGGTTTCGAGATCCAGGCGCTCCCCGCCGACTACCTCTGCGCCTTCGGTTGCGGCAATGTCGACATAGGACAAGTTGTTGATAAGCTGGCGCTCGGAAACCACGGGCCCGATTTGGGTTTCCTGAGCCAATGGGTTGCCGACCTTCAATGCCTTCATTTTGGCTGTCAGCCGTTCCACGAAGGCATCGTGAATGCCTGCCTGCACCACGATCCGGCTGGAAGCGGTACAGCGCTGCCCTGTCGAGAAGAAGGCGCCATTCAGAACTGCTGAAACAGCAATATCCAAATTGGCATCGTCCATGACTACCATTGGGTTCTTGCCGCCCATTTCGAGCTGGATCTTCTTCATGGTCTGCGCCGCAGTCACGGCCAGCGCCCGTCCCACTGGCACCGAGCCAGTAAACGACATCGCATTAACGTCGGCATGGGTTGCAATCGCGTCGCCGACAACCGAACCGCGCCCCATGACCAGGTTGAATACCCCGGCAGGACACCCCGCTTCGTGCAGGATTTCAGCAAGCACGTGGGCGCATGCAGGGGTTAGATCGGCAGGTTTGAATACCACCGTGTTGCCATAGGCGAGGGCTGGCGCGATCTTCCAGGCAGGGATCGCAATCGGGAAATTCCAAGGGGTAATGAGGCCGACGACACCGACGGGTTCCCGCACCACTTCCACATCTACGTCCGGCCGCACCGAGGCGATTGCGTCGCCGCCAGCGCGGATCGCCTCGCCGGCGAAAAAACGGAAGATCTGGGCGGCGCGTGCGGTTTCGGCCACGGCCTCGACCAGGGTTTTGCCTTCTTCGCGGGCCAGCAAGCGGCCGATGTCATCCTTGCGCGCCAACAACCGCTGAGCCGTCGCTTCCAAGAGGTCAGCGCGCTCCTGCGGTGACGCTCCCGCCCATCCCGGCAGTGCCTCACGCGCCGCTAGAACGGCGGTGTCGACCTGACTTTCTGACGCGCGGGCGAAGTGGCCAATCACGTCGCTGACATCGGCGGGATTGAAGTTTGCGGCTTGCTCTTCACCCGGCACCCACCGGCCGGCAATTAGGTTCAGTTTCATGATTTCGTCCGTAAGTGAGAGAGGTTGAGAATGCCGATCATCCCAGTTTTCTTCAGGAGCGCGGCACCGCTATTGTATTCCCGAGCGGACTAAGGCTCGCGCGTGGCCGGAGCCCAGTCCAGGATCTGGTTCTACACTCTTTGCTTGCCTTGACAGGCGATGGAAGCTCCCTAGCTTCCGTTTGCCCGCAAACAGTGTTCAAGCTGGGTCTGAAATCGGTCAAAAGCCCTGAGCCTTGTCAGAGGCTCCCTCATTCCGCCGCCACAGCTGCAGCGTTGATCGCGGCCTCGATGGAGGTTTCAATGATGTCCAGGGCTTCCTCAACCAGCGGCATTGGCGTGGTCAGCGGCGGAAGAAGACGGATGGTATTTGCGCGGGTGCCGCAGGGAAGAATGATCAGCCCGCGCGCCTCGGCTTCGGCCACGATAGCCTGTGTCAGGACCGGGTCTGGGTTGTTCGTTTGGCGGTCGGTCACAAGTTCGAAAGCTATCATTGCACCCAGGCCCCGCACATCGCCAATCGCCTCCATGCCCTGACGTGCAGCAAGGCTGATTAGGCGCGCCTTGATAGCATCACCGACCTCGGTGGCACGCGCGCAAAGATCCTCCTCTGCGATCACATCCAGCACCGCATGTGCGGCGGCCACCGCCAACGGGTTGCCGGCATAGGTACCGCCGATGCCACCCACCGGGGCGGCATCGGCGATTTCAGCCCGGCCGGTCACGGCTGAGAGCGGAAACCCGCCAGCCAGGCCTTTGGCCATGGTCACCAGATCGGCGGCCACGCCAGCATGCTCAAAGGCAAACAGTTTGCCTGTCCGTGCGATCCCGGCCTGCACCTCGTCCGCGATCAGGACAATGCCGTGTTCATCACAGATGGCACGCAAGGCTCGCAGAAATTCAGGCTGGGCAATGTTGAAGCCACCTTCGCCTTGCACCGGCTCGATGATCATCGCCGCAACGCGCTGGGGATCAATTGAAGATCGAAGCAGGTTTTCCAGAACGGCCAGGCTGTCCCGAACAGTGACACCGTGAAATTCGTTCGGGAAAGGCACGTGCAGGACTTCGGGCGGCATCGCGCCAAATGCTTTCTTGTAGGGGTTCACCTTCCCGCACAATGCCATGCCCATCAGGGTTCGACCGTGGAAGGCCCCGGAAAAAGCGATCACGCCAGAGCGGCCGGTGTAGGCACGCGCCATCTTAACGGCATTCTCAACCGCCTCGGCGCCAGTGGTGACCAGCATCGTCTTTTTGGCAAAATCGCCGGGGGTGGCAGCGTTCAGGCGCTCGGCCAGCGCGAGATAGCTTTCATAAGGCGCGACGTGGAAGCAGGTATGCGTGAAGGCCTCTGATTGCTGGGCAACTGCCGCCATCACCCGCGGATGACGATGACCGGTATTGTTCACGGCGATGCCCGCCGCAAAGTCGATGAACCGCTTGCCATCAACATCCCACAGTTCTGCATTCTCGGCCCGGGCAGCATAAATACCCCGCGTCGCCACACCCTTCGCAATGGCAGACTGTCGGCGGGTCTTGAGGTCTTGAGTGGCGCTCATCTGCGAACCTTCCTCTTGGATTGCTTCGATTCTCCACTTTTTATTGCTCAATATTTTGATCAATGATAGTGTTAAATTGCGCAGCATCATGGGATTCGCATATTCTGCACCAAGGAAGACGATGGAGACGCAGAGATGAATGACGAATTTGATGTTGGCGGGCGGTTAAAGGCCTTGAGGGGGCAGTTCGGCATGTCTCAAAGGCAGCTCGCGGATGCCGCCGGAGTGCCGCACGGTCAAATCTCCATGATTGAAACGAATAAGAGCAGCCCTTCTGTCGCCTCTTTGCGCAAAATATTGGGCGGATTTGGAATGAGCATGTCAGAGTTTTTTGAGCCAGAAGTTGCGAGTAAACAGCAGCCCTTCTTCACGCCGTCTGAGATGCGCGATCTAACAAGCCTGCTTTACCAGAGTGATGAGCTGGCCCGCCAAAAGATTGCCATAAAGCAAGTGGGCGACGCCAAAGCGCACGGCCTTCAGATTCTGCACGAGCGGTACGAAGCCGGCGCGGACACGGGCGGCTCCATGATTGAGCACGAAGCCCACGAAGGCGGGATCGTCATTTCGGGTGAGCTCGAGGTCACGGTCGGCGACGATACCCGCGTTCTCAAGGCTGGCGACGCCTATTTGTTCAACAGCCGCGAACCGCACCGGTTCCGCAATATCTCCGACCGTCCGGCCGAAGTCATTTCGGCCTGCACTCCACCCTACCTGTAAACAACGCGGGCCTCATCTCGTCCGCCCCAAAAGGAAGCCTTCATGTCACCTCTTAACGGTTTGAAAGTTGTCGAACTGGCTCGCATCCTGGCCGGCCCCTGGATTGGCCAGGCGCTTGCCGATCTCGGTGCTGAGGTAATCAAGGTCGAAGCGGAGAGCGGTGATGACACCCGAAGCTGGGGGCCGCCTTTCATCGAGCGGAACGGCGACAGGACTGCTGCCTACTACTATTCCGCCAATCGCGGAAAGTCCTGCGTTACCGCCGATTTCCGCACCGAGGAAGGTCGGAAAACAGTACTGGAGTTGATCCGTGATGCGGATATCCTGATCGAGAATTTCAAGGTTGGCGGTCTGGCAAAATACGGCCTCGACTACGACAGTCTAAAAGACTCGAACCCACGTCTCATCTATTGCTCGGTAACGGGTTTCGGCCAGGATGGCCCCTATGCCAAGCGAGCGGGGTACGACTTTTTAATCCAGGGCCTTTCCGGGCTCATGTCGATCACCGGTGAGCCAGGCCAGCAGCCGCAGAAGGTCGGTGTCGCGGTAACGGATGTGGTAACCGGACTGTATGGTGCGATCGGAATCCTGGCTGCTGTGGAGCAACGGCACCGTACCGGCAAAGGGCAGCATTTGGACATGTCGCTGCTGGATTGCGCAACGGCGATGCTGGCGAACCAGGCGATGAATTTCCTCGCCACCGGTGAAAGCCCGATGCGCCAAGGTAATGATCACCCCAACATCTCACCTTACCAAGTCCTGCCAACAGCAGATGGCCATATTATTTTGGCCGTAGGCAATAACGGGCAATTCGAACGCCTCTGCGATGTGATTGACCGGCCCGACCTGCTGGCAGCATCGGACTATGCCAGCAACGGGCTGCGCGTCACGAACCGAAAGACACTTACACATGAACTAGAGCGGTCGCTTAAGCGATGGGCTTCGGCAGACCTTCTTGCGGCACTTGAGGAGGCAACCGTGCCCGCTGGGCCAATCAACTCGATCGGGCAGGCGTTCGACGACCCTCAGATCCGAGCGCGCGGTCTGGTGATTGAGCCCGAGGGGGTGAAAGGTGTGCGGGGGCCTTGGAAATTTTCAGATGCAGAATTGACTTTGGATCGAACCGCGCCGACGCTACCCAAGGATAACTAAGTGAGAGGCGGACACTGTTGGTGGAGACTTCCCGCCGAGTACTGTGCCAAACAATCCACGCAGTGAAGGGAAGAGGTGGCCTGACTTGCTGTAGCGTGCTGATGCCCCCTGAGATTTTGCTGGGCGTATTCACCGAGAAGTAACCTCCCCCATTGTTTTGCACTGGGGGGCATCAGTACCTCGCGTTCAAGCTTGCCGAGCTTCTCCGCATTGCCTTTTGACAAACTCTTCCGCGACAGCGATGAAATTCATGAGTGCAGGCGATTTGTAGGCTCGGTTCCAAACCAGAAGAGTGGATATCTCGGCTTCGCAATCCGAGATTGGTTTTGTCATAATCGTTCTTGGCTGAAACCTCGTTATCCCCTGCGCATAGACAGAAACTCCAAGGCTGCTGCCGACGAGGCCAAGGATCCCCAGCGCATTTGACGCTTCGTATTTGACATCGATGGAATTGCCGCTTCTCAAGAACACATCGTCGATAAACAGCCGGAAAAAATCCCATTCAGCCATGCTCCCCAAGACCATGGGATACTGAGCTATTTCAGTGAGTGTGACCGTTGGCCGGGTCGACAAGCGATGGTCTACTGGCAACAGCGCGACGAGTCTTTCGCTTGCGACTTTTCGGGTTTCGAACTGGGGGTGCTTGAATGGGCCAAGCATAAAGCCAACATCGATGTTGTTTCGGGACAGCTCAATTTTCTGCCCCTGAGTGCGAATATACTTCAGCTCCAGTTCTATGTCTGGGTAGCGGCGGGTAAATTCCCGCACCACCCCAGGCATGAGATCAAGCGCTGCGAAGGACATGTATCCGACGCGCAAAAACCCTTTCTTGCCCTCCGCTGCGATGCGCCCGGCTTGCACGGCCGCAGAAATTTCAGAGGAGATAAGCCTGGTCCGTTCGTAAAAGACCTCACCCGCGGCCGTCAGTGAAACTTCGCGCGTTGTGCGCCGGATGAGTTGATAGCCAAGCTGCTCTTCCAGCTGCCGGATGCGTCGGCTGAGCGCGCTTTGGTCTATCGAGAGGCGTTCCGCTGCACGCCTGAAGCTGAGTTCGACTGCGACTGCATTGAAGGCTTCCAAGTCGCGCGTCTGAGGTGTGTGGGTCATTGGCATTCAGAAATTCCCTTCATTTTCCGAGCAATAGCACGAGGCTTTTGATTAATGCAAAACCAACAACAATAGTGGCCGATACGGCGATTGTTTATGAACTGTGTGTGTCCGATTTTGTAGATGGGAACTCTAACCCGCGATCAAGATGCCAATGCAGCAAGGGCTGACTGAGGCAGACATAGCGACTTACCAAATCGAAGGACAACAAAATGAGTAATGTTGATCACGCAGCACTGGATAAGATGCTGCACGAGGCATTCGATGCTGCATCCGCACTGTACAAAGAGCGTGGCTTCCAGCGCCGTGTGGGCTTTGGCAAGAAACCGGCCCTTGTCAGTGTCGACCTGGCAAATGCCTGGACCCGCCCCGGAAACCCATTCACTTGCGACCAGGAGAAGATGGACAACGAGATCATTCCCGGCATGCAGCGCCTGATGGAAGCCTGCAGGGCCAACGGGCATCCGGTCATCCATGTCACTACCGCCTATGAGATCACCGATCGGAAGGCGCCGTTCACTGACATGGGGCTGTGGCACGACAAAATTCCGGTTGATGTGGTGGATTTGGCTGACAAGGACCTCTGGGCAATCGACAGCCGGATTGCTCCGGTCGAGGGCGAATATACGCTGCTGAAAAAACGGGCGAGCTCGTTCCACGGCACCGAACTGGCCGGCATTCTGCGCGCCAACGGCGTTGACACCATCCTGGTGACCGGCGTGACCGCTTGCGCCTGCGTGCGCCAGACAATCTGCGACGGTATTGCCGACGGCTTCCGCACGATTGCAGTGAAAGAGGCAATCGGCGACCGGGTTCCGGGTGCCGTCGCCTGGAACCTGTTCGACATCGACGCGAAGTTTGGCGACGTCGAGACCGTCGATACCTGTGTCGATTATCTCAACACCGTCAACAACCGTTAAGCGCTGAAAAGATTTCCGGGAGGGTGCTCAAGCGCTCTCCCGGACAGGGAGGAATTGGAGGACATCATGGCTCGCATCGGCGTTGACGTAGGCGGTACAAATACCGACCTCGTACTGGAATGTAATAAGGGTACTTTTTTCCATAAAGTGCCCAGCACCTTGAAAGACCAATCTATCGGCGTGGTCGAGGGTATTCACCAGATTTGCGAAATTGCCGGGATCGGCAAGGAGGCGATCGAAGTCATCAATCACGGCACGACTGTTGCGACGAACATTACCATCGAGCATAACGGCGCTGAAGTCGGGATGCTGACGACGAAAGGCTTCCGCGACATCTTGCACATCGGCCGCCACAAGCGACCGCACAACTTCTCACTGCATTTCGAAGTGCCTTGGCAGAACCGGCCGCTCGTCAAGCGGCGCAACCGGATCGCTATCACTGAACGCATCCTGCCGCCTGCCGGTGAGATCGAGACGCCGCTGAACGAGGACGAAATCCGCAGTGCCTGCGCTCTTTTTCGCAAGCGCGGCATCAAGTCCGTCTGCATCGGCTTCATGTTTTCTTTCCTGAACGACGCGCATGAAAAGCGCGCCCGTGACATCGTGCTGGAAGAAATCCCCGATGCCTATGTGTCGGTGTCCTCTGATGTGGCAAACGTCATTCGCGAATACGAGCGGTTTTCCACGGTTGCCATGAACGCTTTTGTCGGCCCGCGGTCTGCCTGGTACCTTCGCAATCTTGAGCAGAAGGTCAAGGATGGCGGTATTCCAGCTAAGCTGCGCGTCATCCAATCCAATGGCGGGATATCCACCATTGATGGATGTGCCAGAAAGCCCGTGAGCATTCTGATGAGCGGTCCCGCCGGCGGCGTATTGGGGGCGCTTTCTGAAGCACGGCTGGCAGGGACCGAAAACATCCTTACCGTGGATATTGGCGGTACGTCGGCTGACATTTCCACCATTGCTGCTGGTGAAATGCGTATCAAGAATCCGCGCGACACACTGGTGTCGGGACATACGGTCATGGCCCCGATGATCGACCTTGAAACCATCGGTGCCGGAGGCGGGTCAATCGCCTATCTCGATGAGGCAGGCGGTTTCAACGTCGGGCCCCGCTCAGCTGGTTCAGAACCTGGACCTGCTTGTTACAACCGAGGCGGCACGGAACCCACCGTGACCGACGCGCAAGTCGTACTCGGCCGCATGGATGCGGACAAGTTTCTTGGCGGTGATCTGCCGCTGGATCCGAGTCTGTCCCACAAAGCAATCAAGGAAAAGATCGCTGATCCTCTGGGTGTTTCGGTTACCGAGGCCGCTCTCGGGATCATCAAGATCGTCAACAACAACATGGCGCTGACGATCCGTTCCAACTCAGTCGCGCGCGGCTATGACCCTCGTGAGTTTTCGCTCATGCCGTTTGGCGGCGCAGGCCCCTTCCATGGTGTTGCCCTGGCCGAGCTTGTTTCCGCGAAGGACGTGCTTGTTCCGATCGCGCCTGGGATCACAGCTGCCATGGGCCTGCTGGGCACTGACCTTCAGTACGAGCACACCCGCTCGGTCATCACCAGTCTTTTCAATGCCGATCAGGGTGCCATCGGCAGGGTGAACGCGACTGTTGCTGAATTGAAGAATGTCGGTAAAGCCGATCTGGAGAATGACGGCATCCCGGAAGTGCAGCAGAATTTCGACGTTATCGCCGAAGTGCGCTATCACGGCCAAGGTTTCGAGCTGCGCGTGCCCATGCCGAAGGAAGGCTTGGCGCTGGAAAACGTACCGGACGTGATCAGCGCATTCCACAAGCAGCATAAGGCAGATTACGGATACTCCTTCGATGACAGCCTTGTCGAGCTCTACAACGTGCGGGTCATCGCGTCGGCAAGTGTCCGGCACCTGGAGCTGACACCGCTTTCAATAGGCAGCCAGGACGATATCAAGGCAGCCTTCATGTACGAGCGCGAAACCGTCTTCGACGATGGATCGGTGCATATGACACCGCGCCTGGATCGCGGAAAGCTTGGCGCGGGCACCCGTGTGGAAGGCCCGGCCATCATCATCCAGCACAATTCAACAACGCTACTGCCGCCCGGCTATGCCGCCGAGGTTCAGGACTTCGGAAGCCTGCGCTTGAGCAAGTCCTGAGGGAGGAAAACCAATGCCAAAAGACATCAATAAACCGATCGATCCGGTCACCCTTCAGGTCATCCGGGGATCCATCGAAACCATTGCAGAGGAAATGGCACATGTTCTGTTCCGCATGTCCTTCTCCTCGATTATCCGGGAGTCCGAAGATCTGGGCGCCGGGCTGTTCGACACAGACTTCAACACGCTCTGCGAGTCTGAATCCACGCCGATGCACATCGGCTCGATTCCGGGGTATCTCCAGGGTATCGCGGACTCTCTGGACGATGGCGAATGGTATGAAGGTGATGTTGTCGTCCACAACCATCCCTACTTGGGTTCGTCGCATACACCTGATCTGGCGATTGTCATTCCGATTTTTCACGAGGGTGAACTGGTCGGATACGCGGGCAATACTGCGCATCATATCGATATCGGCGCCGCCACACCGGGCCTGATCATCGATGTGCCGGATGTCTATGCCGAGGGCATGCTCTTTGCCGGCACCAAGCTCTACCGGAAGGGTGAGCGCAATGAAACAATGTGGAATTTCATCCGCAATAATTCACGTGCCGCCCGCCAGCTTGTGGATGACATCGAGGCACAGATCGCTTCTGCCAGGCTTGGTGTGAAGCGCTTCAAGGAATTGATAGAACGGTACGGCAAGGATCTGGTGTTCGGCGCCTGCAACCAGTTAATGGACTATTCCGAGACAATGCTACGGCAGAGGATTTCGGACATCCCGGATGGTGAATACCGTGCCGAAGGCTGGCTGGATGATGATGGCCGCAACCGCGGCCAGACACTTCCGGTTAAGGTCTGTGTCAGAGTTGTCGGAGACACTATTGAAGTCGACCTGACCGGATCAGCGCCGCAGACGCCAACCGCCTACAACGTGCCGTTTGAAGGGTCCACAAAAGTGGCCGCATTCGCAGCTTTCCGAAAATTGCTGCTAGACACGGCCACTTCGGACACCAGGGTGCCATCGAACCAGGGGTCCTTCCGGCCGATCAAGGTGACCGCGCCGGAAGGCACCATTTTCAATCCGATCGCGCCGGCTTCCGCCGAGGCCCGTTTCACCCAGTGCAACTTCATGATTGACCTGATCCTGAAGGCAATGGCGCCGGTCCTGCCCGAGGAGATCATTGCAGGGTCGTCTGCCAGCATTTCCTTTGCCTCTTACGCAGGTGTACGGGACGACGGGGAGTACTGGGTGTTCCTGGAAGTGAACGAAGGGGCCTATGGCGGCCGCCCGGAATCCGATGGCCCTGACGCCATTGACAATCTGATGGCCAACACCCGCAACAATCCGCTGGAAGACCTCGCGATGCATATCCCGATGATCTGCGAGCGGTACGAGTTGCGCGACGATGTGATGCCCGGTGCGGGCAAGCATCGCGGCGGGATCGGCGTTGTGAAGAGCCAGCGCATGCTGACCGACGGCATCATCACCCATGAGAGCGAACGGCATACCAATGTGCCATGGGGGATTTTCGGAGGAACGGAAGGGGCGGCCGGAAAATGCGAGATCTATAACTTCTCCAGTACCGAACCTCCGCGTCAGATGCATTCCAAGTTCCATGGCGAGGACGTCCGGAAGGACGATGTGATGGCTTACTACAGCCCCTGCGGCGGCGGCTATGGCAGCCCGCTGGAACGCCCTCCGGAAAAGGTTCTGGATGATGTCCTGGATGGTTTCTGCACACCGCAGCACGCCCGGGACATCTATGGAGTGGTGCTCGATCTGGACGCCGAAACCGTCGATGTGGCGGCGACCGAGGCCCTCCGTCAGTCGCTGGACACCTTGCGCTAACAAATGCGGAGGCAAGCATGGACACCGAAAGAATGACAAGCTATCGCAGCTTCGTACCGAAGAGCGCAGCCTATTTCGCGGTCAAAGATGCCTTGCCTCCGCGCGACATCTGCTTTCTTCTACTGCCCAGGTTCACGATGCTGGCCCTGAGCAGCGCCATCGAACCCCTGCGAGTTGCAAACCAGCTCTCACAACATGAACTCTACCGCTGGCACACGGTGGCAGATACCTCTGCGGTCGCGAGTTCCTGTGGCGTTGAACTGAATGCGCAATCCTGTTTGCACGACTTGAAAACAACCGATCAGCTGCTTGTGTGTTCTGGAACGGATCCCCACAAGGCGGCATCCGAACAGACTATGCAGGCCCTGCGCAAGTTCTCCCGGATGGGCGGAAAACTTGGGGCTCTGTGTACCGGTGCTTTCACCTTAGCGCGGCTAGGCCTGCTGCAGGACAGGCGTTTTACGCTCCACTGGGAGAACCAAACCAGTTTCCGAGAGATATTTCCTGACCTGGCGAGCAGCGAAAAGATCTTCGAGATTGATGGGCCGCTTATGACCTGCGGCGGCGGACATGCCGCGACGGATATGATGCTAGCCCTGATTTCTAGAGACTATGGCAAGGCGTTCGCACAAGCCGTTGGGGATATGTGCCTGCATGGTGCCGCGCGTCCACCTGGAACTCCACAAAAGACGTCCTTTGCATTCGCAAACAATGCGCGGAACCGGCATGTGACAACCGCAATCGAAATCATGAAGCGCAATCTGGAAAACCCGCTGTGCTTGGATGAGATCGCCAGGGAGTGCGGATGTTCGCGGCGCCAGCTTGAGAGGATGTTCAAGAAGCTGCTCCGCATTTCACCGGCGAAATACTATCGGAACTTGCGGCTCGATTTTGCGCATAGCCTGTTGGCTGAAACAAATATGCAGCTCCTTGATGTGGCAGTCGCGGCAGGCTTTTCGTCACGGACACAGTTTTCGAGGTGTTTTTCCGAACGTTTCGGAACATCGCCTTCGAGGATCGGCACGTCCCCTTGTGCCGGCAATTCAACCAACAGGGAAATCAAAAAATGACAATGACCGAGAAAATCCGCGAAGCGGAACATGAACGCACTGGGTTGCTTGAGGAATCGATCTTGCCGACATTGCTGGGGCAGCGTCCGCTCGGTTTGATTGGCTATGCTTGGATATGGGTCGGAATAGCGGTCATCATCGCAACTTATTCACTAGGTGCAGCCGGGGTTGGCGGTGGTGTTCCGCTGGCAACGGTTATCCTAGTGATCATGCTAGCCAACATCGGGATTGGCGCATTCATGGTGCTGACAGCAGATATCGGAACCGAACATGGCTTGTCCTTTGCCGTCTACCTTCGCGCGCCGTTTGGCATTTACGGCACGCATCTTCCGGCTATCTCCCGTGGCTTGGTTGCCGCAATGTGGTTCGGCATTCAAACCTACCTCGGAGCGCTGGCTCTGAACGGGATCGGCCAGTACTTTCTGGACTTCGACAACTGGATCGTTTGGTACGCAGTGTTCGGCATCATACAGATCGTGAACACCGCGATGGGGATCAAATCGGTTGAACGGCTCGCGTCTCTGGCAGCACCTGCCATTATCGCGATTTCGATCTGGATGTATTATACGCTGGAAGGTGTCGCCTCGACACAAGGTGTGAACATCTGGACCTTTGAAGGGACTGGTGAAATGTCCCTGATGGTGCTTTTTATCGCCAACCTGGGCTTCTGGTCGACGCTTGCCATCGACATTCCCAACCTGACGCGGTTTGTGAAGACCGATGCTGGAGCCAAAGGCTTTGTCTCGCGCAACAAGAACATCTTTCTTGCGCAGTTGGTTGCCTTGCCGGTCACCCAAGCACTTATTGCTGGTATCGGAGGTGTTTCATTTATTGCGACCGGCAATTGGAACCCGATCGAAGTCATCCAAGGCGAAGGTGAGGGACTGTCGCTAGTCATTTTGCTTGCGCTGGTGGTACTGGCACAGTGGTCCACTAACAACTCCGCCAACCTCATCCCCTCAGCGCTGACCTTCATCAACCTTGCGCCGCGCGTGATTAACTACAAGGTAGGCGTTGCGCTTGCAGGGGTCGTCGGCACGCTGTGCTTCCCATGGGAAATTCTGAACAACCTGTTCGTCTTCCTAGGCTACTACGGGGCATTCCTGTCTGCCATCGGCGGCATAATGGTGGCCGACTATTACATTCTGAGGAAGCGCCGCCTTAACGTGCCGGACCTGTTCAAGACCGATGGCCAGTTCCGCTACTCTGGCGGTTTCAATCCAGCGGGCTTGATTGCATGGATCGTGGCCGGAGGCATTGCAGCCTGGTACTCGCAGTACGCATTCGTCATCGGGTTCCCGCTTGGCCTCGTGCTCTATGCCTTGCTGATGAAGACTATCGTTCTGCCAGGGAACCCGCAGGCTGAGATCAGTAGCGGATACGCAGATGAGTTTCTCGCCACGAGCGAGGGGGTCAGCTGGGTTTATCTTGGCAAAGGGCAGTTCCGGCGAATGGCACCTGCAGAAACTCATGATGAAGAAATAGGCCGCGAAGACCTGTAACGTTCTTAAATGACCCTCCCCGACTTGCCCGCACCAAAACGGTGCGGGCTCTTTTTATACACTCGAACCTTGGATGTCGGCCGAAGATAGATGTGTTCCTGACCTTCTCCATTTCGCACTTGTTTTCATTCAGTACCGACCATCTGAATGCATAGCTCTTAATTCTGCACCAGGCGCTGGGGGTCGGTACAAGAGTGTGTCTCGCCAGTGAACCACCGGCACCGCTCAGAGATGCGGACCATCGAAGGCCGGAGCGGGGCTTGATCAACGCCGGCGCGTCCCAGGCAGCCTTCTCGACAAATCCTCAATTCCACAGCGTTGAGGCCACTCTAAGAAGGGTGACACAGCAAATCCAAGCCAAACTTGAAACGCTACTTCAGCATGTCCCGGGCGATGATGGTACGCTGGATTTCCGAGGAGCCCTCGTAGATCCGGAAGATCCGCAAATCCCGCAGGTAGCGTTCCAGCGGGAAATCGCGGGTGTAGCCATAGCCGCCGTGGATCTGCAGCGCCCGGTCGGCAATGCGCCAGGCCGCTTCGCTGGCATAAAGCTTGGCGAAGGCCGAGTCCGAAGAATACCGCTCCCCGGTGCCCCGCTTGCGGGCGGCCTGCAGCCCCAACGCCCGCGCTGCCGCCAGCTCGGTGGCGCTGTCGGCCAGCATCCATTGCAGCCCTTGGAAATTGCCGATCGGCTGGCCGCCGACCTCGCGCTCCCTGGCATAGGAGACCGCGGCATCCAGCGCGGCCCTGGCGATGCCGGTCGCCTGCGCCGCCACTTCGATACGGCCATTGTCCAGCACCTTCATGGCGGTGCGAAATCCCGTGCCCTCGTCGCCCAGCCGGTTTTCTGCGGGCACATGGCAGTCAAAGGAGACCGGGAACACATGGCCGCCGCGCAGGCCCATGGTCTCTTCGTGCCGGCCGATCTCCACGCCATCGGTCTTGCCCGGCTCAACGACAAAGGCGCTGACCCCGCGGGCGCCCGCCGCGTTGTCGGTCTTGGCATAGACCACGATGAAATCCGCCCCGCCCGCGTTCGAGATGAAGCACTTGGAGCCTTTCAGCCGATAGCCGTCCCCCTCGCGGACCGCGGTGCTGCGCATGTCGGCCGGGTTGGAGCCTGCTTGCGGCTCGGTCAGGGCAAAAGCTCCCAGCGCCGCGCCCGCCGCCGCTGCCGGCAGCAGCCGCTGCTTCAGCGCCTCATCCGCGCCCAGCAGCAGCGAATCCGTCGCCAGGAAATGCGCCGTCAGCATCGACGCGGTTGAGCCGCAGGCCCCGGCGATGGCCTCCACCGCGCAATAAAGCGCAGGCCCGGACAGGCCGGTGCCGCCATAGGCTTCGGGCAGGTTCATGCCCATGATGCCCATCTCCGCCAGCGCCGGGCGGTGCAGGATGGCAAACTGCCCCTCTGCATCGATCGCGGCAGCGGCAGGCGCCAGCACCTCGCTAGAAAACCGCTTGATCTGGCCGATGACGGCCTGCTCTTCACTGTTCAGATCACCGGTCATTTGGTCTCTCCTTCCTGCAGCCGCTGCAGAATTTCATCTGTATGCGCCCCCAGTCCCGGGGCGGCCTGCCGTCCGCCGCGCGGCGCGCCGCTGAAATGCACCGGCTGTTCCGGCACGCTGAGCGCGCCGAGCGCGGGATGGGTGACCGGCGTTGCCAGTTCCCGCGCCTGCGCCTGCGGCGACGCCCAGGCCTCAGGCACCGAACTCAGCGCCGCTGCCGGGATACCCTCCTCAGCCAGCAGCGCGGCGACGCTCTGCACGTCCCGGACAACAGCCCAGCTTTCGATATGCTGCGCCAGCGCCGGTTCATTCTGCCGCCGCAAGCTGTCGCTGGCGAAACGCGGATCATCCGCCAGTTCCGGCGCGCCGATGGCTGCTGCGAACTTGGCAAACAGCCGGTCGTTCAGCACTGCGACGGTGAAACTGCCGTCCCTGGCCGGATAAGTGCCAAACGGCGCCGACAGTGCGTGCTTGCTGCCCGTCCGCTTCGGCGTCTCCCCGGCCATCAGCGCCCGGCAGGCCAGCACCGGCATCATCGACACCAGCGAGTCGTAAAGCGCCAGGTCGACATGCCGCCCCCTGCCGCTGCGGGCGCGGTCGAACAGCGCCACCATCGCACCAAAGGCCGCGAACATGCCGCCTGCCACATCGGCAAAGGCATCCCCGGCCATCATCGGCGGGCCGTCCTCGGCGCCGGTCACGTCCATCAGCCCGCTCATCGCCTGGATGATGACGTCATAGGCCGGCAGCATCCGGTTCGGGCCGGTCTGGCCGAACCCGGACACCGAGACATAGACCAGTTCCGGACAGGCCGCGCACAGATCCTCCGCGCCCAGCCCGAACCGCTCCATCACGCCGGGACGGAAATTCTCGATCAATACATCGCTGCGGGCTGCCAGCGCCCGGGCCGCCGCTGCGCCTTCCGCGGATTTCAGGTCCAGAACGATGGATTTCTTGCCGCGGTTCACCGACTGGAACAGCAGGCTTTCGCCGTCCCTGAACGGGCCGATATGGCGGTAGTCATCGCCCGCGGGCGGCTCCACCTTGATCACTTCGGCGCCCAGGTCGGCCATCAGCGCGGTGCAGTAGGGACCGGCCAGAACGCGGGAAAAATCCAGCACCCGGATTCCCTCCAGCGGCCTGCGGCCTGCGGTCTTGTCATTGTCGGACATGCATCCCCCATCAATTGCTTGCTGCAGGATAGCGTCCGCTGGGCTATATCAGGAAATACGGGATTCATATAAAGGGTATTCCAATTTGAATATACCATTGACCTTCCGCCAGGTCGAAATCCTGCTGGCGGTGGCCGACACCGGCAGCACCGCCGCGGCAAGCCGCGTGCTGAACACGTCGCAGCCCTCGGTGTCGCACGCCATCGCCCGCTGCGAGGAAGTGTTCGGCCAGAAACTGTTTGTCCGCATCCCCGGCCGCGGGATGGAGCTGACACCGTTTGGCCAGCACAAGGCTGCCCAGCTGCGCGAACTGGAAAAACAGGCCCGCTGGGTGCTAAGCGGCGGCGAAGGCACGCCCGAGTTCCTGAACCTCGGAGTGTTTTCCACCCTTGGTCCCCGATATGCGCCGCAGCTGGTGCGCCGCTTCACGGAGATCCGCCCAGACGCCGAAGTCCGCATCCGCGAAGGCGACCTGCAAACGCTGTTCGACTGGCTCAGCGAAGGCCGGATAGATCTTGCGCTAATCTATGATTTCGGGATTCCCTCAGATTTCGCGATCACACCGTTGGCGCCCGCCGAACCCTATGCCCTGCTTCCGCACGGCCACCGGTTGGCCCGGCAGTCCGGCGTCAGCGCCGAAGACCTAGCGCAGGAGCCAATCATCCTGATGAACCTGCCTCACAGCCGCGGCTATTTCCTGTTGCTGCTGCAGAACGCCCGGTTTCCGGTGCGGGTGGCGCATGAGACCGGCTCGATCGAAATGCTGCGGTCGATGGTGGCCAACGGGTTCGGCGCCGGTCTGCTGGCCACCGACCTGCCGGACGGGATCTGCTATGACGGCAATCCGATCGTCCGCGTGCCGCTTACCGGCCATCCGCCGCTGCATCAGATCGCCCTTGCACACCGCGGCGCCGCGCTGAAACGGCCTGTCATCCAGGCGTTCACCGCCTTTGCCAAGTCCTTCTTCGCCCCGCCGGACTAAGCATCTGGCGTCGCGGCGCCAGACCAGCGGCACTGGGAACCGGCCCTGCGCTTGACGCGCGGCGCGGCGCGGCCCACCCTGACGCGCAGATTGCAGGCGGCGCGGCTGCTTGCACGGCACAGGCGATCCGCTGATGACGACTTCCGCCGGCGCAAACCCCCTCTGCGGCCTGCTGGGCTGCGATTACCCCATTCTCTTGGCAGGCATGGGCGGCGTGTCCCGCTGGGAACTGGCCGCAGCCGTGGCCAATGCCGGCGGCTTCGGCATGCTGGGCATGGTGCGCGAAAGCCCGGCGGTGATCACCGAGGAGGTCACCCGGCTCAGGGCCGCCACCGACCGCCCCTTTGCGGTCAATGTCATCCCCGCGGCAACCGAACCCGCCCTGCTCGACGCGCAGATCGGCTGCTGCCTCGATCTCGGCGTTCCCGCCTTCACCTTCTTCTGGGATGTCATGCCCGAAGCCGTGGCCCGGGTGAAAGCGGCAGGCCGCCTGGTTCTGCACCAGGTCGGCACGGCCGAAGCCGCCCGCGCCGCAGAGGCGGCCGGCGCCGACGTGATCATCGCCCAGGGCATCGAGGCCGGCGGCCATGTCCACGGCCGCCATCCGCTCCGCAGCCTGACAGAAGAAATCCTGAAAGCGGTGTCTGTCCCGGTCGTCGCTTCGGGCGGCCTGTCCACCGGCGCGGATCTGGCCGGTTTCCTGGCCATGGGGGCCGCCGGGATCCAGTGCGGCACCGCCTTTCTTGCAACCGACGAATCCTTTGCCCACCGCTATCACAAGGACCGCGTTGCCGCCGCCACCGGCGCCGACACCGTGCTGACCGATGTCTTTGTGCTGAACTGGCCCGCGGGCGCGGCGGTGCGGGTGCTGGAGAACAGTGTCACCAAGGCGCTCCGCGGCGCCTATATAGGCCACGACCCCGGCACCCTCCCGCGCGAGGAAATCGCTTGGGACGGCAGCCAGCCGCGGCTGCGGTACAGCACCGATTCCCCGCTGCGCACCACCACCGGCGACCTCGAGGCGATGGCCCTGTTTGCGGGCCAGGGCGCGGGCGCCATCCGCCGGATCATGCCGGCAGCCGACCGTATCGCGGACATGGTCAGCGGCGCAGAGCGCATCCTTGGACGGCCCCTCTCGCCCCGCAGCTGAGCAGCCGGATAAGCAAGAAACCCAGCACCCCGCCTGCCGCCAAGGGCTACGCGTCCTCGCCCTGTATGGCAGAGGAAACCGGCCTTTACGACCCTCAAGCCGCGACCTACCGGCACGCCGCGGACGTTGCCCGCTGGCGCAAGGCCGAACGGAGCCGGCTGCGGGCGGAACGGCTCGCCCTGACGGTTGCCGAACGCCAGGCGGCGGGGGACGCGCTGTCCGGCCATCTGCGGCAGCTGCTCCGGTTCCGGTTCGGCGGTGCGGACGGGCACCTCATCTCCTTCTACTGGCCGATCAAGGGCGAACCCGACCTGCGCCCGCTGATGGCGGAGCTGCACGCCGAGGGCGCCACAATTACCCTGCCCATTGCCGAGACCAAGGCCGCGCCGCTAGTGTTCCGGCTGTGGACGCCGGAAACCCGGCTGGTGCGCGGCGACTGGAACATCCCGGTTCCGCCGCCCGAAGCGCCGGCGCTGCCCCCCGCCACCGTCCTCGCGCCGCTGGTAGGCTGGGCCCCGGGCGGCTACCGGCTGGGCTATGGCGGCGGCTATTTCGACCGCACCCTGGCGGCCCTGACGCCGCGCCCCTTTGCCATCGGCATAGGGCTGGACAGCGCGCAGCTTCAAACAATCCATCCGCAACCGCACGACATTCCACTGGCTGTCGTTTTGACTGAATCCGGCCAGCGGCTGAGGTGCTGAGATGCCTTTTCTTTGCCACAGCGGTTCTAAACCCCGGTTCGCGTTTTCCCGCCATCTTCGCGGCGGGATAGGTTGGAGCAGGCTTAGCAATCACTGGGGGACGGTATTAGCCAACTGTATCATTTGCCTGACTGTTCGGCGTCGATAGCTCCGGTTCGGTGCGCGGATCCAGCCCCATGGCAACTGGCGAGATATCAGGAAGCGGCACAAACTTCTCTCGTCCATCGGCTGGCAATTCGGGGCCCGCCCTGACGCTGAAGAGGACAAAAATCGCATACGCTATCGCGACCGCGGATTCGAACAGGAAGAACGAAGAGGGGCCGTAAACCGCTATGAGCGCCGATGCGAGCAGCGGGCCGATTGTCGCTCCGATGGAATAAACCATCAACAGACGCCCTGATGCCGCGACGTAATACTTCCGGTCCAGCCGATCGAAGGTTTGCGCGACACATAGCGGATAGACGCTGCTGATTGCGCCGCCGAAGGCCAGTGCCATGACCAGCAAGCCGGCTAATGGCACCCCATTCGCAATCGAACCCGACAGTAGCCCCCATGACGCTCCAACAGCGATCAGCAAGCAGGACATGACAATACGGCGATCAAACTTGTCGGCGAGAATACCGACGGGCATCTGAGAGCCAAGGCCCCCGAGCACAACGACGCTCATGAACAGGGCAGCTTCCGTCACGCTCAATCCGATTTGACGCGCAAAAACGACACCCATTGCGTAGAATGAGCCAACAAGCATGCCGGCGACACCTGCGCCAACAACGCCAACCCGTGACGCCTCAAATAGTTTTTTCACGCCCAGGACGCGCAGCTCGCCAAGATTTGGTTCGCCAAGACCTGTGAGGGCAATGGGCATAAGCGACAGACCGATCAGCACCGAAGCGATCATAAGATGGTCGCCGCCGCTCACAGGGGCGACGTTTATCAAAGTCTGGCCCAATGCAATCGCAAGGTAGAAAGTCAGCATGTAAAATCCAAGGACACGCCCGCGGGTTTCGTTGCTGCTGCGATCATTGAGCCAACTCTCAATCAAGGTTGTCATCCCGGCGATACAGAATCCATTGACGACCCGCAAAATCATCCATGCTAACGGGGTAAAGAAGAATGCATAGGCAAGGCACGTTGCAGCGGTCAGCGCAGCAAAGGCCGAGAAAGCGCGGATATGTCCGATCCGAAGGATGACGTGTTTGGCTTTGAACCCGCCAAGGGCCAATCCAAAGTAATATGCCGCCATGATCATACCGGTTAATGCCACCGGATAGTCTGCCGCTTCCATGTGAAGCGGCAGCAGAACGCCAAGCAGGCTGTTCCCGGCCATAAAAGCGACCGTGCCGCCAAGGAGGGATTTTACAGGGGCCAGCAGCTTGCCAAGCTTAGGGGCAGTATCGATTTCCGGGATCAGTTTTCTCCAATTGGCGGTTCAGGCTGATCTTAGGAGTCTGAATATCTGAGATCAGCGCTTACAGGACTACAGTAATGCAACAAGCCCCGGCCAGGGCCGGGGCTGATCTGCTGCTATTCCGCTGCAACCGGCTGCGCCTACGCAGCCGTGGAGCGTAACATCCAGGCGGCTTTCTCGTGAAACGCCGCGCGTTCGGTTGCGAGGTCTGCAGTCACCGGATCCTTTGCGGCTTTTGCGGTCTCGACAAGTGCACGCAGTCGCAGAGCCAGCCTTTCATGGTCAGACAGAAGTTCCCTGACCATCTCATTCGCTGACAGTTCTGCATCCGGATCCTGTCCGTCCGGGCTTGCCGCCAGACCCGCCGGATCCACCGAAGCGGGCTTACCCAGTGCCCTTATCCGTTCGGCCAGCACATCCGCCGCGGCGAACATGTCGGTGTATTGCGCCTCTGTCATCTCGTGGATTGAGTAAAACAGCGGACCGGTTACGTTCCAATGGCAGATGTGGGACTTCAGAACCAGCCGGTAAGTCACCGATAGGACCTCGGACAGCGCCTCCGTTACGGACTCGGTGTTCGGGATATCGGCCTTGGCAAGTTTGGCTGACGGATTTTGTTCCAAAGTGGTGGTTATAGGTGCCTCCTGTATAGAGTGGTTAGGATTGTTGGCCGTGGGCTGGCCGGCTTGCCGATGCTGTTGTCAACGCGCGTGGCACGCCAGCCTCTGCTGGGCGGCAGATCAAAACGTCGCAGGCGGCTTCGCGTAGCAATCGCTGCGTGACACTGCCAACAAACGCACGCCGGATCAGACTGGACCGGCTGGGCCCCAGCGTGATCAAGTTCGTATCGGGGCACTGCGTCGCGCGAATGAGTTCTTCCGCTGGTTCGCCGCGCAGCACCTGCCATTCTACGCGGTGCCTTAGCCCGGCCGCGAGCGAGCCCAGGCGTTTCTCGGCCTCGTCGGCCAGAGCGTCGCGGTGGGCGGTTAATTCTGTCTGAGCCAACCCGACGCGCAGTATCGCCGCTTCAAGCTGCGGCGGAATCTTGACTGCCTGAACCAGTTCCAGCGCGGCGTCCGGCAACAGGCTTGTCACGACAGCCAAGACCTCTGGCACATAGTCAGGGCCGTCAACCGCCAGAATAACACGGCCGTATGGTTTACTGGATGCCTGTTTCACAATCAGAACCGGAACGGTGCCTGCGGCGACTACTGCCTGTGTCGTCGAACCAAGCAGCTTTTCGAGGATCCAGGGTTTTTGGTTTGCCCGCATCACGACAAGTTCTGGTGCGAACTCATCGCAGATCTCGACAAGCCGCTGGGCGGGCGATCCGGCTTCGATGCGTATCTCAGTGCCGGTTGGGCCGATGCCGTTCCGGCGCAATGCCACTTCGATCCGGTCGCGGGCTGCAAAATCCGACTGGCTACGGAAAGTATCAGCCAGCGCCCGGGCCGCTGCATGGTCGGGCAGTTCCACCACATGAACGATGGTCAGCACTGCTCCAAGCCGGTTTGCTATTTCGAAACCGCGCTCCAACACTGCGTCGTCTTGCGGAAACCGCTCCACTGCCGCGAGGATTCGTGTAACCTTCATGATCCCAACTCCTGATTATAGTTGGCGTGCCGATCAGCCATTCCAGGTGTGGCATGCCGTTGTTTCACATCTACCCTTAAGCAGTAATCACGCTTCAGGCGGCCGCATGGGCCATGATGGCCACGCGTCGTGGCGGCAGTGACGCCGATCCTGTCAATTCTCGTCAGATCGAATCGGGTTTGCGGGCCGTTGCCGTATGCAGCTTCGCTCCGCAGAGAGAAACCGCCTGCCGTCCGCCGTCATCGTTCCACCGGGCGATACACTCGGAACTTGGCCCCTGTGCCTTTGGGCATGGAGCGAGTACGGGCTCGGGTTGAAACAGCGCAGGAAACAACTCTTCGAAATCGGCCTTGCAGATCATCATCGGTGTAACCCTCTCGTGGACAATGTTGGACACTTGTGATTGCGCGAGCCTACGCGCCACCGGCGCCGGTGGCGGGCAGGCTCGCATAGGCTGGCGGTTACGCCGCCTGCAGATACTTGGTTTGAGCGTCCTTCGACCGGTCGTTGCCCGGCGCTACTGGGTTCAGACCCAATTCACGGTCGTCAAATTCTGCGACCAGGCTCTGGATATCGCTGCGATAAACACCAATATCGCGCAGAAGCCGGTCGTCCATAGATTGCAGCGCCGCAATCATCCTGCGGCGCTTCCACTGCCGGACCGCGGCGCGCAGCATTCGCCGAAGGCCACTGCCGCCAGCTGCCGCCCGCTTTTGATGCGCACGTGCATACGGCAAGGACGGTGAAAGGTAGTTTCGATGTGAAAAATAAGGATGCATGTCGTTCTCCCGCTCGGAGGTGTTGAGATCGCAACATTGGCCTCTGCATGGCCAGACCCGTCCGCGAACACGCCGCTGACGATAGATCCGGCGACACAAAGGCAGGTGCCGCTACGTTTTGTCATGAGGGACAGATATGAACCCCGAGGCGTGGATAGGCGCGAAGAGCCATCCCGCCCGGGGCTACCGGCGGTTCAGTAGATTTCCTGCGAAGCGCAGAAACCTCGTATGAAGGCTGAACAACAACATGGCTTAGATGTTGCCACGATGCGGGATTTTTTCAAGCCCATGGCAGCGGGTGCGACCTTTTGGCCTGAAACAGCGCAGTCCAGCCCGATCCCGGCGGAAAGCAGCCGCGCGAGATTGACTAACATGCATGCCGAACCTAACTCACCGGCATGTTGGTTCATCAAGATCATACGCGGTTTGTGCTTTTGAACCGCCTGTTTCCCCGGGAGGTCTAGGCGCGTCTGCGCCGTTCTTTTCCCCCGGGGCTCCTCAAATTTCTGAATTGGAAACTGACGCATCGCCGTCGGAGGAGAGGCCATGACCAACTTTCATAGTCCCCGAAGCATCGCCGCCGCCCGCAGGCCCAACTCACCGCAGCATTTGTGACGCCCGCCGCCTTGTCCGGTGCTGACAGGCATCGGCCGGAATGCCCTAGCAGGTACGTCATCCAGCCACACAGCGCAGCACGAAATCCTTCTTTCCAGCCATCAAAAAGGATCAGACCCATGTCTACTGCTATGACCACGGCCCCCAGCAAGCGCCATGCGCACCAGCCAAATATCATGATAAACGCCGATGATCTCGCCCATATCGAGGCGCTTGCCGAAGGCGCATTCAGCCGCAATCCGGCGCTTGCTGATCGTCTGCTGGAGGAGCTGGGCCGTGCCCGGGTCGTTCCATCGGACCAGATGCCCCAGAACGTGATCGGGATCGGCAGCCACGTCACCTTCAGAGATGAAGCGACCGGGCAGGAAAGAGCTGTCACATTGGTCTATCCGGAGAATGCCGATATCGCGCGTCAGCGGGTTTCAGTGATGGCGCCGATCGGTGTTGCACTGCTGGGACTGGCTGAGGGCGCAGCCTTTCACTGGGACACACGCAGTCATCAACGCCGGATGCTGACGGTGATCCGGGTGGAGGGCCCGTCCGGCCCCGTTATTGAGTAACACGATAGTGCTTTCAGAAGAATGGCGGGGCGTTACGCCGGGCCGCCGCCCTCCCTGGGGACCGCGCCGACTTGATATGTTCAGCGAGCCGCCACCCGGAAGACGTGCAATCAGCAGGCGTCAACGCCACCCACCAACTGTTCCCTCGGAGTCCGCGAAATGACCTGCATCGGCAATCATCCAATTTGCTTGAACTGCAACGAAATCCTGCCACGTTTCGCCGCCGGGCAGTGCCCGCTCTGCCGGGCACCCATCGCCTCGGCGAAGGCGCCCCGGGCCGTTACCTGGCGCCGCGGCAATGCGGCGCTTTCCCCGTCGGGTGCGAAGAACCGCCCGTCCTGCCAGACCCGGAGTTTGCGCGGCCCGCAGCCCGGCCAAAGGGTAGAAGCCCTGTCATGAGCGCAAAGCAGCATATCCGCCGGCTTCTCTGGCCATCCCTGATGACACTGATCAGCCTCGGGCTGATCCTGTCTCCGCCGCGGCTGGCCGGGGCCATTGGCGATGCCGGGAACCTTTTGCCCGCCATCACCGCACTGGCTTATTTTGCAGCGGCCTGGCTCATCAGCCGGATCACTGCACTGGCGCTCGACCAGGCGGCGGCGCGCCGCCGGCCCTACCCGCGCCTTCTCAAGGATATGGTAGCCGCACTGCTGTTCCTGATCGCCTTTGGCGCAACGGTATCTCTGTATATGGGTCAAGGTGCGTTCGGAGCGCTTGCAGGGTCCGGCCTGGTACTGGCACTGCTTGGGTTCGCTATCCGCAACGTCGTCGCCGACACGCTGTCGGGAATTGCCCTCGGTGTCGAAGGGCCGTTCCGTATCGGCGACTGGATCGATATCGACGGGCTGGCGCGCGGCAAGGTGATCGAGATCGGCTGGCGCACCACACGCCTTTTGACCCGTGACCGCACCTACATGATCCTGCCCAACAGCCAGATCGCACGGCAGCGCATTACCAACTACTCTGCGCCTAAGCCGGAATACCGCGCGCAGGTCAGCATCGTGCTTGATCATGGCATGCCGATCGGGCGTGCGCGCGAGGTGATGCTGAAGGCCCTGAGGGATGCGGAACTTATCCAGCAGGATTCTGCGCCGGACGTGCGTGTTCTGGCCTACGAGGAAGGTGGTATTACCTACGCGCTACGCTATTGGCTGTCACGGTTCGACCGCGACATCGACTGCCGCGACGAGGTTTTCACTCTTGTGGACGAGGCGCTGCGCAATGCAGGAACCATCGCCCCCTATCGCCGGATAGAGGTGATCCCGGCCGCGTCTTCCGGCGGCACGTAGCGCCCTTCATCCTTCACTGGCCGCGATTGGTCCGCCGTCAGGAGGACGCATTCAGGGCCGACCTGCCAAAACCGCTGCAGCTGGCACGCGACAATTTAGTGAACCCTTCTGCAGAAAGGACCGCCGGGGCATACCGGCAAGCGATAAGCGCATATCGTAGCGGCAGGACCGTTGACAGATCAGAGGGTATGTCTGATTCTTCTCCTATGGTCCTACATGAGAATCATTTTCGATTTCTTTTACTGAACCGCCCGGATCCCCGGGTGGTTTGCGCGTAGGCATAAATCCAACCACCCGGGGCTGCTCAATTCCTTGAGACAAGCAAAGGAGCTTTTTTGCTCCGGGAGGAAGATCATGTTCAGGCCTTGGCCTCAAAACCTCACTCACAGAAGTGCTATTCGATCATTGGCAGAGGGCTCGCCGTTGGCTCTCGCTTCGCCCTGACCGTTGCCGACCGTGCTGGCATCGAGCGCCTTCTGCGTCAGGGTGGCCTGAAAAGTTCCGCGAATCCTGAACTTCTGGCCGGATTTCTGCGGCACAAACTCCGCATTTCACGCGGGGCGCCGGAACCTGCGCCGGAGGATCTTGTTACTGCAGGGTGCGAGGTCGTTTACATGACAAATGACGGGGTCATCCGGTCAGGTTTGCTTACCTTTGATCTCAACCCAAAATCGGAACACGTGCCCGTCGAAACACTTCTCGGCGCAACGTTGATTGGTATGCAAATGCTTCAGAAAGCGCCGCTGCTGCGGGATAGCGGAGATATCGATGCTGTCGTCGTCATCGATGTCAAACCGGCGCCTGGCAGGGCAAATGCACCACACCAGTAGCAGCGGTTTCCACGTGAGATCTAAACTCTTGGAGAGCCGCCTGGTTGCCGATTGTTTCGGGCCCTATTTGCAGCTCGATTTTTGCCTAAACGCTTCAAGAATGCGTTTGGCCCTCGTCGAGCCGAGCGCAGGGAAGTGCGGCGCTATGCCAAAAATCTTTGTACTGTCCATTTGGGCGTGCGGATCCTTGGGCAATTCACCAGGCTGCTGAGTTCCGGTTCTCCACTCCGCGGATTCGGATCAAGTGTCATCCAAGTAATTCCGGGCCGCTCACACAGTTCACCCCCTTCAGCATCGCCAGGGAACTTGACCGCATGTGACCATGGCCGCTCCGCAGCACGGCTTATTCATAAGCAGACCTGGGGGAGGCTTGACTTCCAAATGGCAGGTGGCCATCTTTGCCGCATGATTATTCGCGAGTCATATGCACGGTTTCTTCTTCTGAACCGCCCGTTTCCTCGGGCGGCCTGAAACTCGCGTTGTCGCGGCCTCCCGAGGTTTCTTCACCCTAAAACCTGGATAGCGGGCATTCCCCGCTTGCGACGGGCATCGCCCGTTTGTGGAGAGCGATCATGCTTACTTGTGAAAAAACCGGCAGCTTGGCCGGACCGCGGGTATTCTTCCCGAATACTGAACCTCATGACTATGCGCTGACCGACAGCGATGCCGACAGGCTGGAGCAGGTATTGGCCTCGGACGCCTTGTCCTTGGAGGCGGCAGCAATTCTGCATGGCAAATACGACGGCGCAAGACGCATATCCGGACCAGTCCCCGATGACCTCGTAGTGCCCGGCCGCCGAATTGAATTTATGATCAGCGGGGGCGGCGCCCAGCGGGGCACCCTTGCGATTGGGGCCGTGCCAGCGCAGCGGCCGATCTTGGTTTCTTCGGCCCTGGGCGCGACGCTTTTGGGGATGCGGATCCTGCAAAAGGCGCCTTTTTGCCTTGCGACGACGGCAACACTGCCACGCTAGTTGTGCTGAAGGTCTTCAGCGCGACCTGACCGATACCCGCTTCTGCGGGTCAGCCACGGTGCAAACCAAGGAAGCGAACCACCGGTTTCCCGGTGCTCAAAAGAGGAAAAACACATGATTTCGCCTAACACCGCCTCCCGCCCATCGCGGCGCCAACCCAAAGTCGTGCTTGCCCGCGAGACGTTGGACAAGCTTGAAGCACTGGCTGAGGGGGCCCTGAACCGCACACCTGAATTGGCTGACCGGCTGCTGGAAGAAATCGAGCGCGCCAAAGTCGTTTCCATCAGCAAACTGCGCGGTGATGTCGTGGCGATAGGCCGCTCAGTCACCTATCGCGACGAATCTACCGGCCAGTCCAAAACGGTGACACTGACGTTCCCGGAGGAAGCCGATATTTCCGAAGGACGCATTTCACTGATGACGCCGGTTGGCGTGGCGCTAATCGGCCTGTCCGAAGGTTCGTCTTTCCGCTGGAACCCACGCGATGGAGAGGAGCGCTCTTTGACGGTGCTAAATGTCGGCCCGGAAGCATAGCTTGGCAACAACCGGCAGAAGGGCAGAGTCCCATACATCGTAATGGGAGAATCCTGAGGTCCGCGGCGCTGTGCAGATGCTCTTATTCCGCCCTTTCCCCGGGGAGCCGCGCACTCTGTGCGAACCCGGGGAAAGTTGTCTCCTGAACTCTGATTTTCGCAATAATGGGGTATCGATATGTCTCAAGTCAGGCTCCCGGAAACCTGCCCAAGATGCGGTGCAACTGTGCCGCGCGCCGCTGCGGGGCGCTGCCCCCATTGCCTAACCCGCTTTCGGGATCGAGCCGCATAATCCTGAAACATGGTTTCGCCCTGTGATACCGATCAGGATTGAATGCGAGATTTTGGTACATTTCCGGCCCAACCGGGAGTGTGTCAATGTCAGCGAACCGGCGCAGCGATGAGCAGGGTGCCTAGGCGCTGAGGCAGGCGGAAGCGGGGACGGAGGCCGCGGCACACCTGCTGTTCGTGAAAGGCGCAGCAGACAACGGCTCCCCAGCCTAAACGACATGCTAACCAGGGAAGGCCATAGAGATGCTGCGATAGCGAAACATCTGGGCCTTCATTCCGAAAGCTGCCGTCCCGCAAGCCGTCGCGACCCGCCCTATGATGAGGGCGCACGACAGAAATTGGGCATGCGGCAATGCGTCCGCCAGCCTCAGGCCTTCACAACATTGTCTTGCAGCGGGAGCCCGCCGCTGTAGCGTGACTTTGGCCTGACGCTGGTAAATGGGGGATTATATGGACGACAAGTGTATTTTTTGCCGAATTGCCGATGCCAAGCTGCCTGCCCACAAGCTTATCGAGGACGATCTCGTTCTTGCGTTTCTGGATCTCCACCCGATCCGCGAAGGTCACGCGCTGATCATCCCCAAGCAGCACTACCCTTGGTTTGAAGACCTGCCGGACCTTACCGCAGCGCGGATGATGGCCGTTGGGCAGCAGCTGGCACGCGCGATGAAGCGCGAATGGGGCGTAGAGCGGGTTTCGTTTTTCTACACCGGCATCCACGTGCCACACACCCATGCCCATGTTGTGCCGATGTCTCACCGCCATGATGTCACCTCGGCGCGGTATCTCGAAGACGGCTTCGAGGAATTTTCGCTGCCCCCTAGCCCCGGCGGTGCGGCGCTCACCCATACGGCCGGCCGTATCCGCGCCCGGCTGGCAGAGGCTTGCTGAATGGCAAACTCCGACCGAAAATTGGCGGCAGGCGGTTATCATAACCGTGGCCGGCGTGAACCAGCCCTTTCGCAACTTTATGCCAGGCGCGGCGCCCGCTCCGCTGCAGACGCGAAAATCCGAAGCCGCCTTACCGCCAAGGAAAAGATCAGGGGGCTTAAAAAAGGCCGCCCGGTTCGGGAGGAAACGGGCGGCAAGAACAGGAAGGTCAACGGGGATTTGACTATTAACAAGTATGTTCGCGCTTTTCGGGAACAAGGCGGGAGAGTTAGGGGTGCCCTCGGTTGGCGAATATCCGCCAATAGCGAGCTCTGATTTTCGTATTGAGGCCGCTAGAAGGGGCAGTCGTTTACTGACCTTGTAAAAGCGAACTTGCGGGCACTTGTGGCGGGCGCCCGCAAGAATCGTCACCTATATGAGATAGGAGAAAGGAGTGTCCGCAGTCGTCTCCGCAGCCACAGCCAGCGTAAAGACATTGTGTTCCTGATGCATATCCGGGAACAGTTTCGTCTGGCGGCACGAGGCGAGAACGTGGTTCTCCGCCATGCACCTTCATGCGGCGGTTCGAGCCGGCAAGGCGATATCCGCAAGTGTCGTCTGGTTCAGATCTTCCAGGAACGCCGTCTCGGCTTGACGCAACCGGGCTTTTAGACGGCAGCAACCATTAATCGTGCAATCGCCTCCGCCGTCGCTAAAGCATTCGACCAGCGCCTGCCCCTGCTCGAGCAACGCAACAATTTCACCAAGTCGGATGCTTTCCGCAGGCATGCACAAGAAGGCGCCGCCACCGGTCCCGCGCCGGGTTTCAACAATTCCGGCGCGTGCCAGCCGCTGCATGATCTTCGTCAGATGATTTCGGGAAAGGCCGAACTCCTCAGCCAGTTCGGCAGTCGAAAACCCTTGCCCTGGCTGGCTTGCCATCCGCATCAGCATTCTAAGGCCGTAGTCTGTGAAAGATGTAAGGCGCATGCGGGTCCCCTTCGGAATGAATAAGTATTTACTGTACCAATTAAGGTGCGTACGCTCAATGAGAGAAGCAGGCCAGCCAAGCCTATGCCGCCACATCATTCGCACGTGATGTGTGCTCACAGGGCGAAGGCCTTGCCGGAGCAACTTGCAGCGCAGACTGCTGCGAAGGATCAACAGGGCAGTGGAACTGCTTACTTTGGGCGCCATTTCCACCAAAAGGAGCATAGTTGAATGAGCAGCCAAAAAGGTGACAATCTGCTGCACACCCCGCTTTGCGCGTTGCTGGGATGCGATTACCCGATCCTCTTGGCTGGCATGGGCGGATTATCCCGCTGGGAACTGGCCGCCGCCGTCTCCCAAGCCGGCGGCTTTGGCATGCTTGGAATGGTGCGCGAAAGCCCGGACCTGATCACCGAAGAAGTCACAAAACTCAGGGCCGCAACTAACCGCCCCTTTGCGGTGAATGTCATCCCTGCAGCCACAGAGCCTGGACTGCTTGATGCCCAGATCAGCTGCTGCCTGGAGCTCGGGGTTCCAGCCTTCACCTTCTTTTGGGATGTCGTGCCCGATGCCGTTGTCCGGGTGAAGGCGGCAGGCTGCCTCGTCTTGCACCAGGTCGGAACGGTTGAGGCTGCCCGCGCGGCGGAAGCGGCTGGCGCGGATGTGATCATCGCGCAAGGGATCGAAGCAGGCGGCCATGTTCACGGCCGCTGCTCGGTCGGCGGGCTTACTAAGGCAATCCTGGAAACCGTGTCCGTATCTGCGGTTGCCTCAGGAGGCCTTTCCTCAGGCGAAGACCTGGCCCGATTTCTATTGATGGGCGCCTCCGGCATACAATGCGGGACCGCCTTCCTTGCCACAGATGAATCCTTTGCTCACCTCTACCACAAGGAACGCGTCGCAGCCTCCACCGGCGGCGATACAGTCCTGACCGATATCTTCGTCTTGAATTGGCCAATGGGAGCGGCGGTGCGTGTGCTGGAGAACAGCGTGACCAAAGCACTCAGCGGCACCTACCTGGGTCACGACCCGGATGCCATGCCGCGCGAGGCGATCGCCTGGGACGGATCCCAGCCGCGCCTGCGGTTCAGCACGGTTTCCCCCCTGCGGACAACAACCGGAGACCTTGAGGCAATGGCGCTGTTTGCAGGCCAAGGCGCGGGGGCCATCAGCCGGATTGTACCGGCGTCGCTCCGTATAGCGGACATTGTCAACGAAGCCGAGAGGATCCTCGAATACTCCCTTTCGCACCGCAGCGGAGCAGGACTATGAGCGGGAATTCTGATGGCCCGCTCGATCAGAAAAGATACGCCTCCTCACCCTGCATGGCTGCGGAGGTCGGACATTACCACCCGCAGGCGGTTTCTCCGCAGCAGACTGCTGACGTTGCCCGCTGGCGCAAGGCCGAACGGCACCGGTTGCGGGCAGAACGCTTGGCATTGCCGGTTGCGGCTCGCCAGTCCGCTGGAGAAGCGCTGGCCGGACATCTGCGCGAACTGATCCGGAACCGGTTCTCCGGTGCAAGCGGGCGAGTTATCTCCTTCTACTGGCCGATCAAGGGCGAACCCGATCTGCGACCCCTGATGGCAGAGCTGCACGCAGAGGGCGCCGCCATTGCCCTGCCAATAGTCGAGACCAAGGCTGCGCCGCTGGTTTTCCGGCTGTGGACACCAGAGACGCAGCTGGTGCGCGGCGACTGGAACATTCCGGTTCCGTCGTCTGAGTCACCCGAGCTCATTCCCGGAATCATCCTTGCGCCGCTGGTGGGCTGGACTTCTGGAGGTTTCCGGCTGGGTTATGGCGGGGGATATTTTGACCGGACGCTCGCGGCAATGTCTCCGCGCCCCTATTCCATTGGCATTGGCTTGGAAAGCGCACAGCTTCCTACAATCTCCCCGCAACCGCACGACATTCCTTTGGATGCTGTCCTGACTGAAGCAGGCGAAAGGTACGCAAGAGAAGGTGCGTAGAGAACTACAGCACGTTGATTGGCGCAAGTCGGCTGGCTGAATCCCTGGAACCGGCATATCGCCGGGGCAGACAGATTGATCTCGTTCGAAGCGCACTCAAAATGGGCGGGCTGGCTTCTTTGCTAGTGTTATGAGCGACCTGCCGCCATCTGAGGCTTGACTAAAGTTCATCTCACTAATAGGTATTATGAATGCCTATTAAGGGAATGGCGATTTCAGCTTTGGCCAAAGCAGTCCGTTATGGACATGGCCGCAGTGGTGCAGTTGCCCTGCTTCCCTTCAACGATCCAATGGAGAGCTTGATGTTTCGCACTGTTTTTTTCGTCGCATGTCTCATTTCACCTGCAGCAGTATCTGCTGCCTCGTCTTGCGATAAGGTCAGGGAACTGGCCGATACCGTGATGTTCACTCGGCAATACATGCCAGTCGAATTGCAGAGCCAGATGATCGCCGTTGGAAACCCGGAACGCGTGCGTATCGCTCAGAAGCTAATCCAAGAGGCATACAGCTGGCCGAAAGTGCCTTCCACTCAATGGAACGCTGCAGCCGACCAATTCGCAGAGCTTGCTTTAATCGAATGCGAAAGGGCAGGTCGCACTCACTGAAGGGTAGCGTCAGGTTTCTGTTTAGGCCGAGCGGTCTCGGTCTGCCTTGAAACAGCATCCGGAATGACGGGCCGTATTTCAGCACAAGATCGCCAGGTCTGCCGGGGTAGTCTTCACCCCGGCCAAAAGCGGCTTCGCACGGTTCCCACCCATTCATGTCTCGAGCGTTATCCGGCGGTTACTGGACCTATGCCATTTCGGCGAACGCAGGTGTGGGACGCTGTCCGTCGTCAGAGTTTCTGGAACCAAGAGCGGCGTAAACTAAGTGAGTGTATTGCTCATCTGTTTGGTTTGATTATGCTGCGCGTTGTCTGTGATGCAAGGGTCGCGCTTCGAACGTCTTCTGTTTGATCTTTTCTCGTTGTTCCAGAATGGCTTGGTCACGCCCGAAGTAGACGTCTGCGGGTGTGACGTTGTTTAGGCTCTCGTGGTAGCGCTGGTGATTGTAGTGGTCGACGAAGGCTTCGATCTGGGCTTCGAGATCGCCCGGCAGGAAGTAATTTTCCAGCAGGATCCGATTTTTCAGGGTTTGGTGCCATCGTTCAATCTTGCCCTGCGTTTGCGGATGATATGGCGCACCGCGACTGTGTTTCATGCCTTTGTCCTGCAACCATTCAGCCAAATCGCCCGAGACATAGCTGAACCCATTATCGCTCAGCAGGCGTGGTTTGTGGACGACATGGACCTGATCACAGCCGGATGCTTGCAACGCCAGATCCAGAGTATCCGTCACATCTTCCGCCCGCATGTTGGTGCAAAGCTTCCACGAGATGAGGTAGCGGCTGTAATCGTCCAGAACCGTACTGAGATAGAACCAGCCCCAGCCCAGAACCTTGATGTAGGTGAAGTCTGTCTGCCAAAGCTGGTTGATTGCTGTCGTCTTGTGCTGGAACTCATCGGCTGCCTTCAGAACGATAAAGGCCGGGCTGGTGATCAGGTCATGGGCTTTGAGGGTGCGATACACCGTAGATTCCGATACAAAATAGCGTTCTTGATCGGTGAACGTCACGGCCAGTTCGCGTGGCGACAGCTCCGTTTCCTTCAGCGCGAGGTCGACAACCTTGCGCTTCACTTCGATGGGAACACGGTTCCAAACGTGATTGGGCTTGGGAGATTTATCCTGCAAACCAACCTCACCACGTTGCAGATATCGGTCATACCACCGGTAGAATGTGGTGCGAGGAATAGGGGCTCTGCGTGGCCGGTGTCGGCCTGAAGCGGTATTCGTTTCGCGGTTTTCGAGGTCGGGTGTGTGCTGTTGGCCGAGGTGATTTTGCCTCGGTTGACAGAGAGTTTTCCCATGACCAATCAGCACCCTGCACCGGCGACACCCCTCCGCGCGCGCATGATCGCGGATATCTCGGCGCGCAATTTGGGTCCAGCGTCGCAGACCAGCCACCTGCGGGCCTGCAAGCGTTTTTGCAGCTTGGCTGGAGCGTTCACCCGACACGGCAAAGCCGGACAATGTGAAGGATTTCCAGCAGTATCTGATCGAGACCGGGACCGGCATCTGCACCCGCAACTCGACCATGACCGGGGTGAAGATTCTGTTACTGGTCACCCTGCGGCGGCATGATCTGGCAGCCGAGGTTTTTTGCCTGAAGGAACCGGTGAAGGTGCCGCTTGCGCTGAGCCGCAATGAGGTCAAACGCGTTCTGGCCATGGCGCCCGGCCTGCACCCTTGCACGCCACCTCGCTCACGGTTGCTAGCGGATCCAGCATTTCCGCAACCGGACGGCCCTTCACTTCCTCCGGCCAAGTTCGCTTGACTGGAGGCATCCGGGATCTCACAGGGGAAGACCCCGGACGTTCACTTATGCCGGTCTATGTCTCAACAGGCATGGTCGCCGGACTGGGTTCAGCCGAAGCAACTTTCCGGTCCGGTAGACCGCTCCGCAGGTGCCATTTCGTTGCTGCTAAGCGGCGTCCAGTTCCTGTGCTGGCCCGAAAAATTCGTAGAAGATACGGTTCTCGTCAACGCCAGCCGCCCTCAGGCCGTTCACAGCCATCGCCATGAATCCCTTTGGACCGCATATGTAGTATTCAGCCTGATCTGTATTGGTGTTCCGGGCCAGCCACTCCGGAGTGATGCGGCCTTCCACATCGAAGTTTGCTTCTGCCCGGTCTTCGGAACTGGGATCCTCAAAAAATGTGACGCACCGGCGGGACAGGGATCGCGCGATATCAGGCATGACGTGATACCTGCTGTTTTGTGTGGCATGCAGGTAGGTCGCAGAGCGATCGTTTGCGGCCAGAACCTCAAGCATGGAAATCATCGGCGTCAGCCCGACACCGGCCGACAGCAGGATAACATCAGCCTCCTGGCCGCTTTTCAGGAAAAACTCTCCAGCCGGTGCAGCAACATTAACCATGGTGCCTTCGACTGCCTGCTCATGCAGCCAGGTGCTGGCCTGGCCGCCTTTCTGGTGCTTGACCGTGATCCGGTAGAACTCATTCGATGGTCCCGAGGAAATCGAATAATTGCGGCGCAGCTTGCCTGCTCCAGGCACCTCAAGATCGAAAGACAGATATTGCCCCGGCTTGTGCTTCAGCACGGGCTTACCGTCGACGGGTTTCAGGATGAATGACATCACGTCAGCACTCTCCCGGATCCGTCTGCCGATCCGGAATTCCCGCCAGCCGCGCCAGCCGCCCTCGGCCGCGGCGGTGTCCTGGTAAAGCTGTTCTTCACGGCCAATCAGGATATTGGCCAGGAACCAATAGGCTTCGCCCCAGGCGCGGATCACCTCCTCGGTCGCCGCCTCTTTAAGAACTGCCTTGATCGCGGCCAACAGGGCGCTGGCGACATGATCATAATGGCGGGGTTCGATTTGCAGGCCCACATGCTTGTTTGCAATACGCTCCACCGCTGCGGCCATCACCGGGAGGTTTTCGATGTTCTGGGCATAGGCCAGAATCGCGTTGGTCAATGCTGCGTGCTGCGGGGAGTCGCCGTTCTGATGCGACTGGTTGAACAGTGCGCGGATTTCCGGATCGGCCAGCAACCTGTCGTACATCTCTGCTACAATCTCGCGCCCATGCTGCGCCAGCGCCGGAACAGTCGCCTTTACGGTGTCGATGGTGGTTTGGCTGAGTGGCTGTGCCATTGCACGCTCCTGATTTGTCGGGTGGCAAGCCTGCGGCCTGCGTAGTGAGTTTCACCGCCTGAAACATTCAGACTGGTTGCATGTATGATTGCGAGATTGAAAGATGCAACCCAAATGAATATTAAAAGCGTGATCGGAGCCCCGCATGAAGCTGAACCTGACAACAGATTACGCGTTGAGAATTCTTATTTTTCTGGCGTCCAAACCCGAAGAGCTGCACTCGATTGAGACATTGAGCCGCATCTACCGTCTGCCGCACAGCTCTTTGATGAAGATCGTCAGCGAACTGGTCCGGCAAGGCTACGTCATGAGCGTTCGCGGCCGCTACGGCGGCATCAAGCTCGGACAGGCCGCCAGCGAAATCAATGTGGGGCAAGTCGTACGGGTCATGGAAGAAAGCTTCGAAGTTGCCAATTGCGGAGAGTGTTTGATCCAGCCCCAATGCGGGCTCCGAGGGGTCTTTGCCGAAGCGGTCAGTGCGTTCCTGAGCATCCTCGACCGCAGCACCGTTGCCGATCTGATCAGAAACAAAGCAGATCTGGTTCCGCTGCTGACTTTGTCAGAGGCGGCAGATAATCCGTGAGCCGGCCTGATTAAAGGCTGCGGCCAGAGTCCTGGCATGCGCTAATCGCAGTTGTGCCTGCTTGAGGCACCTGCAATGACTTTTCGACGCATTGCAGGGAGCAGGCTGAAATTTGCGATGGCGTCCCAGTCAGGCCTTCCAACTGCAAGACACCCGGACTTTGGGCAAGTGAACAAGGACGAATCGCGGCTCACTATGTCTTCTTTTCGCCTCGGGTTCCGGATAACCGCGGTTGCCAGCGATGGCGTCAGTGATGCTGCTATTCTGGAAGAACATTTTTGCGTCGCACCGTGTGCCACCGCAGAGTTTCCGGGCCGTGGAACGTTTTCAAAGTGACTGTTTTCTGTGCAGCTTGCCGACTGTGATTCATTTCCAGGCAGGCGGAGCCATGCAACTGAAGTCAAATTTCTTGCGCCATCTCTCTCCGGCACTGCCGCCAGCACAGATGCGGGAAACCCTGCGCGCAGCGGCAGGCGCGGCGGCCGGGATTGGTGTTTGCGCGTTGTTCGCGCTTGTCTGGCCGGAAATCGCAGGGATTCCAATGCGTCTGCTTGCCCCCTTGGGTGCCTCGGCAGTTTTGATCTACGCGGTCCCGAATTCTCCGCTGGCGCAGCCCTGGTCGGCAATCTGCGGCAATATTGTTTCCGCCGTGGCGGCGGTTGCAGTCTTGCAAACCGTGCCCATGCCCTGGGGACCGGCATTGGCTGTGGCAGCCGCGATCTTTGCAATGATGATCGCGCGGGCCCTGCATCCTCCGGGCGGGGCAATTGCCTTGCTGGCGGCACTGGACCCGGTGCCGGTCCTTGATGCAGGCTTTGCCTTTGCGGTCGTGCCTGTTGGCCTTTTGACGGCCGCATTAGTCCTGACGGGTGTTCTGTTTAACCGGATCACAGGCCGTAAGTACCCGTTCCGCCAATCCGTAGAGACGCCTGTGCAGCCGCAAGAGATCCGCTTGGGTCTCAGCAATGACGAACTGGAGGAGTTGCTGGAGCGCTTCCATCAATCCGCCAACATCGGCGCGGCAGATCTGGGGCGGCTGCTTGCCGCCGCGGAGGAGGAAGCCGCGCAGCACCGGTTTGATGGTGTAACCTGCGGCAGCATCATGACGCAGAACCTGATCACTGTGACGCCCGATGTGCCAGTAGCGCAGATTGCGCAGTTGTTCCGCCGCCATTCCGTCAAGAGCCTTCCCGTTGTGGACGCCAGCGAAAACTTCGTGGGGCTCATCCTGCAAAGTGATCTGATCGATGCGCTGGTACGGGGCGGCGGCCGAATGTTCCGCCCGATGCGCCAAGGCAAACTGAGGGCGAAGCATGTGATGCAGCCGCCCGCCGGCAGCGTTCCGCATGACCTTCCGGTCGGCACTCTCCTGAACCGGCTTTCGCAGCATGGGGTGCAAACCGTGCCGGTAACGAAGGATGGCCGCCTGGCAGGCATTCTCACGCGCACTGACATTATCGGTCTGCTTCTGCGAGGCGCGCAAAACCGATTGGCCACGTAAGTTAGAAGCCGGATTGGGGACATCTGGGGTCGCCCAGGCTGGCCGTCAGGTGTAGGACAGTTTTTCCGCTCAGCTTCGGTTAGTGCTGGGAGCAGCTAAAGGGGTCTGCTCCGGTAAGGGGCAGGATAGTACGTTTAGCAAACCGGACCTTCATACAAAGAGCGGCAAAATCACCCAGTGAGCCCAATCCGGAAGTGACAAATTCTTGCTGCGAGTGCATGCAGAGCGCTTACCTGCTGCACCGCCGGATGGTACTCGCTGCTTGGCAGAATGAAATGCGGCCGTTCAGACAACACGCAGCGATGTTTCGACGGGCATAACGGGGTTTCGGATAAGACTCCGATGCGCCGCTGTCACGTCAATCTCGGTTCTTGCGCATGCGCACACTTTAAGACCGGCATTCTTATCTAAACACATGCAGCAGATTAGTAGCGGCATCACCAACAAGCTAATTGATCAATAAATGTGTTGAACCTCTAGTAGCTATAGAGGTTAGTCTGCGCAAAATTGATCGAATAATGAGGCGAATCATGCCTGTTGAGAAGTGTATCAGTGGATCGGAATGCAGCCAAAACCAGACGCAAAGTAGTAGTGCGTGTGGTAGTTCTTGTGGCGAAGCGATAGCGACGCCTAGCGCGTCCGAAGCAGGGCGAAGCTTTCGCGTGACAGGTCTTGATTGCGCAGAAGAAGTTGCGATCCTGAGTCGTGTCGTCGGTCCCGGAGTTGGAGGCGCAGAACATCTGGCCTTTGATGTTTTGAATGGCAGGATGATTTTGCGCGAGAGTGTGCAACTGGTGTCGGATGAGACAGTCATTCGACTTGTTGGCTCTACCGGCATGAGCGCCAAGCCCTGGGACGCTAAGACAGCCGAGGCAGATCAGGCATCGCATTTCAGACAGCAACGATTGTTCACAGGTCTGAGCGGTTGTTTCTGGGCCGCCGGGCTTACATATCACGTGATCGAAACAGGGGCGGGAGGTGCAATCAGTTTGTTCTCCGGCCATGGCGACACACAGATGCCAGTGATCGAAGTTTCCGCATTCCTTATAGCGATCATTTTGGGGGTTTGGTTGGTTGCGCCAAAAGCATGGTCTTCGTTGCGACGGTTTTCTCCAGACATGAACCTTCTCATGATCATTGCTGTTGCTGGCGCAATTGCTATCGGAGAGTTTTTCGAGGCCGCGACAGTCGCATTCTTCTTCGCGCTTTCCCTGACCTTGGAAAGTTGGAGCGTCGGAAGAGCGCGTAACGCAGTTTCCGCCTTGCTTAATCTCGCACCGCCCACAGCCAGAGTGATCCGGGAGGATGGTCGTGAGAATGACATAGCTGCGGCAGATGTGTCCGTCGGAGATAAGTTTGTCGTGCGGGGCGGTGACCGCATCGCCCTGGACGGCGAAGTTATTGATGGCCGTGGCGAGGTTGATCAAGCGCCCATTACAGGCGAAAGCGCACTTGTGCCGAAAGAAACCGGCGACGAGGTTTATGCAGGTACAATCAATGGCGATGGAACTCTCATCGTCCGCGCCACGAAGCTTTCTTCAGATACTGTCCTATCTAAGATCATCCGCATGGTCGGAGATGCCCATTCGCGGCGCGCGGAGGTGGAGCAGTGGGTGACAAAATTTGCCCGCATCTACACCCCGGTTGTTATGATTTTGGCGTTTCTGATCGCTGTGATTCCGCCTCTTCTTACAGGCGGTGCTTGGAACTACTGGTTTTATAACGCGCTTGTGTTGCTGGTCATTGCCTGCCCTTGCGCACTTGTGATCTCGACACCGGTTTCAATAGTCGCAGCACTCGCATCCTCTGCTCGACACGGCGTACTCATTAAAGGTGGAGCCTATGTTGAAGCCCCGTCGCAAATGACCGCTTTGGCTATGGATAAAACAGGGACCATTACAGAAGGCGAACCTGAAGTCACAAACCTCCGGCCACTAGGCAAAACCACGCAAGCAGAACTGTTGCAGGCAGCGGTCGCATTGGAAGCCCGTTCCTCGCATCCACTTGCACGAGCCATTTTGGAGCGTGCAGCGTCCGACGGGATTGATTCCGTCGCAGCGGAAAATACGAAAACTGTCCCCGGTCGTGGGGTCGAAGGAGAGTGGCAGGGACAGGAAATCTGGTTGGGTTCCGACAGATTTTCTGCGGAGAAAGGGCTTCAAGAAACCATTCCCCGTGACTTGCTGCATCAGATTCAATCGGCAGGTAACACAATGGTCGTGGTGGGCACGTCTGATCGGTTGCTTGGCGTTATCGAATTGAGGGATAAGATCCGTGCGAATGCAAAGGGCATTGTTGCCCGGCTGCATGCCCAAGGTGTAACAAAGATCATCATGCTGACCGGTGACAATGAGCGCACCGCCCGTGCTGTCGCAGCTGAAGTTGGAATTGATGAGGTCCGCGCAGAACTTCTGCCCGAAGACAAAGTTACCGCAATCGAGGAACTGACAGCCAATCATGACGTGGTTGCGATGATCGGTGACGGCGTCAACGATGCTCCGGCAATGGCTCGGGCGCACTTTGCAATTGCAATGGGCGCGGTTGGTTCGGACGCCGCCATTGAGACGGCGGACATTGCGTTGATGACTGACGACATCGGAAAAGTTCCCTGGCTTGTTACCCATTCGCACAGAACGATGGGAATTATCCGCCAGAACATCGGCTTGTCGCTCGCGACCAAGGCGTTTTTTGTCGTGCTGACTGCCTTTGGCATGGCCTCTATGTGGGGAGCGATTGCGGCAGATGTGGGCGTATCTCTTTTGGTGGTCACCAATGCACTACGACTATTGAAAGCCCGAAAGGATGGGGAATTGGAACTGCATGGCGACCGCAAGGCAGGCGCCCGTAGTGCTGCCGCAGCATAGACCAGTAGACATTGAGCAACGGCGCATAGAACGTCCGGGGAAAAAAGGAAAACGACTTGGGATTGTTGAGTTGGCTTGACCGTTGCATTCGGGTTGTCGGTGTTATTGCGTCATGGACGACTGTAATTCTGATAGCCGCCTACAGCGCCCTTCAGATGCTAGATCGTAAGCTTCAATTGGGTATTTCAGGCTATTTGCCGGACCTTTCCACTTCTTTGTTGTTCATCCTGATATTCATGACCTTCGGCTATACCTACCTGCGCAATGGTCACGTCCGGGTAGACGTCTTCCGACGCCATTGGTCGGCGCGCAGAATTGCGTGGATTGAGTTAGTTGGATGCCTCTTTGTGATTTTGCCGCTTGGCGTGATCCTGACCTACTATGGTTGGGACGGGCTGATGCGCACGACGAAGTTCGCCGAAACGCAGGTCTGGGCTCGGCGTGCTGCAGGGTTCGTTGGTCCGATACTACTTGCGCTGGCCGGATTAATCGTTGCCGCTCGCAACATTGCGTTTCTCGCGGGCAGACGTCCACACGGTGCGCCCGAGACTGCCAAGGGCTTGCACGATGGCGAGTGAAATTCTGACCATCGCGATGCTGCTGGCCATGGCTATTGGCGTTTTCAGCGGGTTCCCGGTGGCGCTAATTCTGGCCGGAACAGGCTTCCTGGGATTTGCGGCAGCGGCATGGTCGGGGATGACAGATTTCCAACATCTGGGCCTGATCTATTTCCGGGTCAGGGGTGTGCTAACAAATGAAGGCGTTCAGTTTACCAGTGTTCCGCTCTTGATTTTTCTCGGGCTGATCCTGAACGCCAGCGGTATTGCCGAAACCATGTTTCGCTTGTTGGGGCGGGTCTTGTCTGGTGTCCCTGGACGATATGCGATCGCAACACTCCTGATTGGCCTCGTTCTTGCTCCGGCGGCCGGGGTGATCGGTGCGTCGGTTGTTACCGTGGCCCTGGTTGCTTATGCACCTATGTTGGCGTCTGGGTACGCGCCTCGGACCGCGGGAGCGGCTGTGGCAGCCTCCGGTACGCTCGGTGTGATTTTTCCACCTGCAGTGCTGCTCTTTTTTGTGGCGAACCTGTTCCAGTTGCGGATCGGTTTGATGTATATGGCCTTGATTGTACCGGTTTTCCTGATGGTGATAGCGTTTTCTCTGTTTTTTGCGGTGACACTCTGGAAAAAAGTGGAAACGCCGGTAGCAGCTGCGAATGGAAAGCTTTGGGGCGATGTCGCCTCCGTCATTGCTGCTGTTATCGTGATTGCATCAATCCCGTTAAGCATCATTACAGGCCTAGCCACTCTTTCTGAAGCCGCAGCAGTTGGAGTGTTCGGCGCGCTTGTAGTCGCGCTGTTCCGCCGACGGTTGTCTTTCTCAATGTTCAATTCGGTGACGGTTCAGACCAGCACGATGACGTCAATGGTGTTCTTCATCGTCGTTGGTGCAACGGTATTCTCACTCAGCTTCAATTTGGTCGGCGGACCCGACGTGATTTTCAATTGGATATCAGGCTTCGATCTCACCCGGTGGGAAATGCTCGCGATTTTGCTGGGCGTCGTCATTGTTCTTGGATTTGTCTTTGACTGGATCGAAGTTCTGCTGGTCTTTGTGCCGATACTGATGCCGATTTTCGCACAGCTCGATTTTACCGACCATGTGGGCTCCGCCTATTTTGCAAAGATGTGGTTGGCGGGCTTGATTGCACTGTCGTTGCAAACCTCGTTCCTGACACCACCATTTGGTTATGCGCTTTTCTTTGCGAAGATGGCCGCACCGAAAGGTGTAAATCTTGCTGACATCTACCGTGGGGCCGTTCCCTTGGTCGTCATGGAAGTCCTTCTGATTGCGACTTTGATCTGGTTTCCTGAACTCATCACATGGCTCCCTGAAAAGGCACTGAGCGCAGCTGATACTCCACTTTTTGATTGAGCTGACCTAGCTTTAACCGCGCTGATCCCCGGCAGCAGCAAAGCTTCCTGGCTCGGCAAGCCTCTAAAAAGCTTGGTGTCTGAACAATCTGATCCGGGTATTTTCAATGGTAACCGCTACGCCGGATTGCGAATCTGGTGGAAGATCAACAGGGATACACCGCACACAACCGCTACATCGGCCAGATTGAAAGACGGCCAGTGGTAGTTTCCGACATAAAAGTCTAAGAAATCCGTAACACCACCGTGTCGGATACGATCTGCGATGTTGCCCAATGCGCCCCCTAAAATGAGGCCGCAGCCAACAACTTCAACCTTGTGGTGTGACCTCAGCATTATACTCGCAATCCACAAAGAAATCAGCACAGCGAGAACGGTCAAAAACCACCACGGAGTACCGCTGAGTAGCCCGAAGGTGACGCCTTCGTTGCGTGTGAACACCAAGTTGAAGCCGGGCACTACCGGCATAGCGGCAGACAGGCGGTGCGCGTTTTCTAGCACTGCTTCCTTGGATGCCTGATCTGCCACCAACGCGACGATGACTGCCAAGCATCCCTGGAGGGGCTTGTTGGAAAACAACAAGGACAATTTCAGTCTTCCGACCATTGGGATCAACTCGCGGGGTATGAGTTATAGACTTCCAAGCTTCCGTCCTTGCCGATAAGCATGACGTCATATGCTTCACGACGACTTCCAAAATCCATGCCGGGTGATCCCAAAGGCATTTTTGGCACGGCAAGACCCACCGCGTCAGGGCGTTCTTCAAGCAAGCGGCGAATATCAGCCGCCGGTACGTGGCCTTCAATGATATAGCCGTCGACTTGTGCCGTGTGGCACGAAACCATTCTTTGAGGCACGCCGTTGTCGAGCTTGAACCGTACCAAAAGCCCACCGAACATATCCTCGCTTGTGGTAGCAAAGCCGCTTTCCCGCAGATGCTCGATCCATGCAAGGCAACATCCACAACCCCTGGTTTTTATCACATGAATTGAAGAGGCGCTGGCTATGCTCGCGGACGCGATCAGCGCGCAGATCAATGGTAGCAGCAATGATGTGCTTTTTCTGGGTGGCATGGGTAAGTTCCGTCCCGTTCGCGACCATGGGTTTTCTGTCAGGGCGTTGCAATTGTGGGTTGACAGTGGTGCTTGATTCTATTGGCCCAAAGTGACCTCTACATGCTCTAGTAGGTATAGGTTCAAGCACAATCGTCGCAAAGAAGGCTGCGAAAATATTTTTCCAGAGCAAGCCGCGATGGCTTGTCGCTTGAAGACTTCATTTCTATAGTTGCTGAAGGTTTAGGGGGCATTGGATGCTATCAATTGGAGCTCTTGCGCATCGTACCGGAACAAATGTACAAACAATCCGCTACTACGAACAGATTGGGATCATGCCCGAGCCCGGGCGTAGCAGCGGTGGCCAGAGGCGCTATGGAAACGAAGCGGTTGACCGCCTGTCATTTGTCAGGCACGCACGCCAGCTTGGATTTCCGTTGGATGCAATACGGGAGCTGCTAGAGCTTTCCGACCAACCGCATCACACCTGCTCGAATGTTGACCACATTGCACGGAGGCAACTGAAACATGTGGAATCCCGCATAAGCCGTTTGAAGTCCCTACGTAGCGAGCTTCGACGCATGATTGCAGAGTGCAGTGGCGATAGCGTCGCTGAGTGCCGCATTCTTGAGGTTCTGAGAGATCACTCCGAATGTCTGACAGATCATGGGAATGAGAAGGTCTAGCAGAGTGTCAGAATCCAGAAGAAAATGCGCCCATCATGAAAAATCTTACTTGAAGCTATAGCCACTATAGGAACTACACTCCCGTCGTAGAGCGTCCGAGACCCATCGGAACAAAGCGTGCGGAGTGAGGCACTATTCCTGACGATGTAACACAAAAGAATGATGGACGTCGCCTCGCTGACACCGCGGCTTGGATACGGGCGTTGCTTTCGGTTGTGCAGATCGTCGGAGGTTTCGTTTCTGGAAGTACGGCCCTGGTCGCCAATGCACTGAATGGTCTCGCTGAGATGACGTCTCATCTGATTGTACTGGCCGGGCGCAGGCTTGCGCGCCACCCGCCGACGAAGGAGATATCTTTCAGCTATGGGCGAATTGAGACAGTCGCCGCCCTGGTCAGCTGCTCAGTGATACCTGTCATCGGACTGTACTTGGTCTACGTCAGTCTGGTTCGGATGGCTGAACCCGCTCCGATCAACGGACGCATCGTCGTGGTCGTTGCAGTTATCGTGCTGCTGACTAACGCGATTGTAGACTGGCTAACCAGGATGGCTGGTAAAGGCAGCGCCACAACCCACTCGTTTTCTTCCAGCGAACTGAGTTCTGCGCTTTCAACAGCTGCAGTCGTAAGTGGGGGGGCGTTGCTGATGCTATATGACATTCGGTGGGTTGACCCTTTCGTTGCCGCTATCATCGCTTCAAGGGCCGTATGGACCTCAGTTAGTGAGGTTGCTAGAACGCTCCGCTCTCCGACGTTGGAAGCTCGACCAAAAGTCGATGCAGAGGAAATAATTCGACAGATTAAGTCGGTTGACGAAGTAGAAAGTGTTCACCATGCGCATTTCTGGCTGCTGGACCCGCAAAGCGTAGCTCTCGATGCGCACATAGTCGTATCAACGACATGCTGGCAAAATGCGGAGGCGGTTCGAGATCGGATCGAAGCAATGCTCATTCGCAAGTTTGGTATCGTGCATTCGACTCTCGAACTGGAAACTCCAAACAGAGAATTAGACGAGTGCCATGCTTACGGAATGTAACGATGACGGAATTGTACAATGAATGAGCAAAATGGCCGGGATTGCAGAACAGAGATCACTGATTTTAAGCCATAATCTGAAATTAGGAGAAACGGCATGTTAGGAAGATTAACCAGCAAAAGGTGCCTGTTCGCTCTGGTGCTGTTTGTGGTTCCACAAACGCTTGGAGCTCAACAAGGGGGGTCCTGTTGCAACGACAGGTGGGGCTCTGATTGGATGGGATCAGGGCACATGCACGATCGGGAAAACTGGGGCTGGAACGAAATGCGCCCAGGACAACGCCAACGTATGCAGCGGCATTGGACCTACATGAATGAGGGTGTTCCTTCGGCCTACCAAGGCACTCGAAGCACCGTAAAGGCCACACAAGATACGATTGAGACAGGGGCCGAGCTTTACATGGATAACTGTGCGAGCTGCCATGGCGCAAAAGGATTCGGCGACGGTGCGGCGGGCCGCAGCCTTGTGCCGTCTCCAGCACTACTGAATCGCTTTGTGCAGATGCCGATGGCTGGAGACGAGTACTTGCTTTGGGCAATTTCCGAAGGAGGAAACCAGTTTGGAACGGACATGCCAGCATTCAAAGACGTACTGAGCGAAGATGAGATTTGGATGATTGTGGCTTACATGCGTGCAGGTTTTCCCACGGTCGATGTACAGAAGTAGTTCGTCGCGGTCCCATTTGCGTCGGCGTCAGTCACCCTTTGTTGGCGATCTCGGCTATGGGGTTCAGGGAAACCACAGTCCTTACGTGCGGAGCCGAATACACCAAATGCCCAAGGGAGAGAACTAATGCACCTGTGCCGTTCACTCACCGCTCTGTTTGTCTTGCAAATGTTCCTCTTTTGTGTGCCATCACCAGCTTACAGCCAGTCCACTGAACAAAGAGAATTTGAGGTCCCAGGAACGGGTTATGTGATCCAGTTCAAAGACTATCGGGAGGACCAAGAAAGGCCGCCCCCGCAGCTCGTTGATGCCTTGATCTGCTGGGTCAAATGCGTCACCGAATTGCCGGAACCCGGTAGAGCACCCAACTTTCGCTTCATTCAGCAAGCGGCAATGCCTAATCTGGCAATTGGTGATCAACCGGGTCTTAAACAAAATCCCGGACCCAATATGCTCGACATCGAAGCGCTCTATGATCGCAAGAACGGGACAATTGTACTTCCCGAAACATGGCGTCCATCTCCGCAGAGCTTGTCAAGCTTGGTGCATGAATTGGTTCATCACCTTCAGGCAGAATCCAACCTCACGTATGCTTGCCCTGCCGCTGCGGAGGCCTTGGCATATGATGCCCAAAAGAGGTGGTTGGAGCTATTCGGTACCACGCTCGAGGAGAGCTTTGAAATCGACCGACTTACGCTATATGTACTGACGAATTGCGGGTTTTGATCCGCTCGCACCTACAAAGCCGTCTCCGACTTCTCCGGTGTTGTATCTTGCTATGACGGCCAGGTCCTACGACCACGCCCCCGTAAAAATGGGGGATTACCCGAGTAGCGCAGAAGAACATTCCGCAAGAGCCTTTTCAGACGCGGATTACCGCTGTCGACTTTGCCGCACGCCAGTGTGAATCGACATTACCTTCAAATTGTCATATCCGGATAATATGCAGAAGTTTGCGCATATCCTTGCCATCATGTTTCTCGCCCTGTTTGCGGCGGGCAGCGTCGTGCATGCGGTCAGCGCGAATTCAATGGCACTGGATATGGCTGTGGCAGCGGGGGACACAGATGTCATGCCCGATTGCCAAGGATGCGAGGCTGACGAAGCAGGCACCAGCAACGCCGGCTCTTGTGACCTCGACTGCACAACGCCAGGCATTGCGATGCTTGATACCGCTCCCGGGCCGCTATTTGCAGTGTTTGCTGCGCGCGAAAATCGCCTGCCCGGTATGAGCCTGCCGTCGGGGCGGCGCGGGGCGCCGGACCCATTTCCTCCAAGATCTCTCATCTGAGGTGACGTAGCGATCGCGCTTTGGCGTGATCGCAGACGCGCACCGTTCATGCCGGTCCCTATTTCGGGGCGCCGGAGCCGCATCATGGTCAAGCCAAGCAGGCTTGGCCGTTCCAGACGGTGATCAGATGAGATTGAAACATGAAACCTCTCCCCCACTCCGCGCTGTCGCGCCGGTCTTTCCTTGCCGCGAGTGCTGCTGCGGGTGCCGCTCTCCCCTTCCGGGGCGCCCTGGCTGACAACCCCAACTCTTTCGTGTTGCGCGCCGCCCAGGATCGCGCGCGCCTTGTTCCCGAGTCGTGGGGCGAGACCGATATCTGGTGCTATGGCGGCACTGTTCCCGGCCCGGAAATCCGCATCCGGCAAGGGGAACGCCTGCGTATCGAGGTCGAGAACGCACTGAATGAAGAAACCACCGTTCATTGGCACGGGGTACGTGTTCCCAATGCCATGGACGGCGTTCCGCATCTGACGCAACAGCCGATAGCCCCGGGCGGGCGGTTTACCTATGAATTCGATGCGATGGATGCTGGAACCTTCTGGTACCACCCGCATCAGCGCAGTTTCGAGCAGGTGGGCCGGGGCCTTTACGGAGCCCTGATCATAGAGGAGGCGGAGCCGCCAAGGGTCGACCGCGACCTGGTATGGGTTCTGGACGACTGGCGGCTGACCGAAGAAGCCGAGATCGCCGGCGGCTTCGGCGGTTTCCACGACAAGAGCCATGCCGGGAGGCTCGGCAATACCGTCACCATCAACGGCCGGGTTCCTGATCAGGTGGCCGTGCGCGGTGGCGAACGTATCCGCCTGCGCCTGATCAACGCGGCCAATGCCCGGATTTTCGCGCTGGATTTCGGCGCGCTCACGCCGCAGGTGATCGCGCTCGACGGCCAGCCGGTCGCGCCGCATGCACCTGGCGGCCGCGGATGGGTTCTGATCGGCCCGGCGATGCGGGTGGATCTGATCCTCGACATGACCGGCGCGCCGGGTGAGCGGGTCACGGTTTCCGACCGGTTCCATACCGGGAACAACTTTCAACTGGTCGATCTGACCTATGCGGATGAACCACTCCGCGACGCTTCACCGGATTGGCCGGTGCAGCTTTCACCCAATCCGCTCCCCGAACCTGACCTGAACAGCGCCCGCCGCCACGAAGTGACCTTCACCGGCGGAATGATGGGCGGGATGGCGATGCGTGAGATGGGGATTACCAGCGAAGGCCGCATGATGGGCAACGACATGATGGGGATGATGCATGGCGAGGACATCTGGTTCGTGAACGGCACCGCCGCCAGGGGCCACATCCTCGACCCGTTGCTGGTGCTGGAGCGGAACCGGAGCCACGTCGTCGCGATGACCAACGCCACCGCGTTCCATCATCCGATCCACCTGCACGGACATTCCTTTCGGCTGCTGAGCCGGAACGGGCAGCCCACCACGCACCGCGAATGGCAGGACACGGTTCTGATGGCCCCACGCGAGCAGGTCGAGATCGCCTTCGTCGCCGACAATCCCGGCGACTGGATGTTCCACTGCCACATCCTTGAACACCAGGCGGGCGGGATGATGGGGGTGATCCGTGTTGCATAAGGAGACGGGAATGGAACGATCTGGCGCCTTCAAAAATCCCTCGGGCGCGACTGACGGCGGAAACCCGGGGCACACCCACCGGCGGATGTTCCTCGCCATGACAGGCAGCACTTTCATTGCTGCGTTTCTTCCAGGGCGCAGTGCGCAGGCCACTGGTTATGCGGCTTCGGCGGTCATTTTCAGCGGCCAATCGGTGATCGTGGCAGGGGACGGCGTCCGATCCGTTGATGTTTCAACGGGCACAGCTGCCGATCTGACGGCAACCGAGCGACCAATTCGAGCGCTTGCCAATCACCCCGACCGCCCGGACCGGCTCTTTGCTGCACCGGCGGGTGGAGGCGTCGAACGGTCGAATGACGGCGGGCGCTCATGGCACTCTGCAGTCAATGGGCTGCCGGATGCGCAGGTCACTGCACTCGCCGTCGCGGCGGCAGCGCCCGACACGGTCTACGCTGCTGTTTCGGGCGATGGACTGTGGCGCAGCGAAGACGCAGGCAGGACCTGGAGCTTCGTCATGGACCGTCCGTGGATCGAGGAGGCCGAACGGGACGTGCTGGCGCTCACCTCCGTCAATCTCGCCTCAGGCATGGGCGGCATATGGCTCTATGCGGGAACCGAAAAGGGTGTAACCCGTGTGCCGGACTGTTTCTGCCGCTGGCAGGATGTGGTGGCGGGCGATGCGATGGATGCACTTGCCGCCGGGACCGCACCGCCACAGGAGGCACCCCTGCCCGAGGGCGAGCCGGTTCTGGCACTTGTCTCGGCTTATCCCGCGCCGGATCGGCTTTACGCGGCCCTGCCTTCCGGACTCTGGGCCTCCACAGATGGCGGCGTGATCTGGGAACGCAAGTCGAACCTGCAGGCGCGGGCTCTTGCCATCGATCCCGCTGACCCTGGCCATATCGCCGCTGCGACCGATACCGCACTGAAGCAAAGCCGCGACGGGGGAGCCAATTGGGCGCTCCTTGCGGCACTTGGAGAACAGGATAGCTGACTATGAAAAAGATACTTGCATTGACCTTGGGTGTAGCTGGCGCCGGTGTTGCCACCGCCGCCTACCTCTTCGCTGATCGCGGCACCCCGTCACCCTTTATTGCTTCCGCTGCCGCACAGGGCGCGGAGCCTGTCACAATCTGGCGCGCGCCCGGCTGCGGCTGTTGCGATGCCTACGCCGAATACCTTCGGAACAACGGCTTCGAAGTCGAGGTGATTGATGACCGGGATTTCGAAGAGCGCTCCGTCGAAGCTGGGGTCCCCGATCGCGGTATCGGCTGCCACATCGCAATGATCGGCGGTTATGCCGTAAGCGGGCTGGTGCCTTCCGAGATCATCGAGCGCCTTCTGGAAGAACGCCCGGATGTTACCGGCATCACCTTGCCAGGCATGCCCGCAAACGCGCCCGGCATGGCGCCGGAGAAGACTGGCACGCTGCGTGTTTACTCCTTCGGGCCGGATGGTGTGGCGGTCTATTCCGATGAGTGAAGCTGCCGCGCTTCTCACTGAAACATTCGGTACGGCGGCGGCGATCTTGGTCATGACGCTCGTGCCACTGGCGGGATTTGCCGCGCTCGTCGCGGGCATCGTGTTCCTTTGCAGATTTTTCAGGAGAGTAAAATGAACGGACAGGTTGGCGGGCCCGGCACGGGCTCCATAGGCGATTGCATGGGCCAAATGATGGGTGGACCGATGATGGGTATGATGCTGGGAAGCGGCTTGATTGTGCTTCTCCTGATCGCGGTTCTGGTGCTCGCCGCGCTTGCGTTCATCAAGTACCTGCGGGCGCCGTCATGAGGATGCGGTTGCTGACAATTGCGGGGGTGGCGATGTCAGTCCTGGCCATCGCGGTTGGAGCGGAGACACTGCGGGCCGAACCGGAACCGGTCGCCTTTCTCGGGCAGATCATCGCGCCAGAGCAGATCGCGCGCGGCGAAGCGCTTTATGCTGAAACCTGCGCGTCTTGCCATGGCGCCGATCTTGAGGGGGCGCCGGACTGGCGCCGCCGCAATGCCGACGGCCGCATGCCGGCGCCACCGCATGACGAGACCGGCCACACCTGGCACCATTCGGACCGGGACCTGTTCAATATTACCCGGCTTGGCGTCGGCGGAGTTGTTCCGGGCTACGAAAGCGACATGCCCGCCTATCGGGACGTTCTGAGCGACGCCGAGATTTTCGCAGTTCTCGCCTTTATCAAGAGCACCTGGCCCGAACGTCAGCGCGCGGCCCAGGCCCGGATCACCGAGACCGAGGGGGATGGGTCATGAGTTCAGATACGAGCCGCCGGACACGGCGCTATTCCCAGATAATGCTGCTGCCGCTGGTTATGTTTGCCGGGCTTGGCGCGTTTTTCTTTTGGGGGCTCTTTAACAATGACGACCGTCTGCCCTCGGCCCTCATCGGGCAGCCGGTGCCGAAATTCACGCTGCCGCCAATCGAAGGCCGGGAGGACGGGCTCTCTTCGGCCGACCTGACGGGGCACGTTTCCCTTGTCAATGTCTGGGCGTCCTGGTGCGTGCCCTGCCGGGCCGAAAACCCGCTGATGGTGGAGCTCGCCGACACAGGCGAAGTGCCAATCTATGGCATCAACTACAAGGACGCCGCCGACGAGGCACAGGCATTTCTGGACGAGCTGGGCAATCCGTTCACCCGCATCGGCGCAGATCGAGATGGGCGCGTGGCGATCGACTGGGGCGTATACGGCGTGCCCGAAACCTATGTGATCGATGCCGAGGGCCGGATCGCGCACAAGCATGTCGGACCGTTTAACCGGCAAATCCTGGATACAGAAATCCTGCCGCTGGTGCGCAGGTTGCAAGAGGAGGGCGCGCAATGAGACGGCGGCATTTTCTGACGGGCGCGATGGCGCTGGCGGCCGGGCCTGCCTTCGCACGGCCATTGATACAACTCCATGATAAACCGCGTCCGATGCTATCGCCGCCTTTCGTGGATGGCGAGGGGCGCGACCTGACGCTCGATGATTTCCACGGCAAGGTCGTGCTGTTGAATATCTGGGCGACCTGGTGCTTGCCCTGCCGCGAGGAGATGCCAACGCTTGACGCGCTCCAGGCGCGCCTTGGCGGTGGTGATTTCCACGTTCTGCCATTGTCCATAGACCGCGCTGGAATGCCGGTGATCCGTCAGTTCTATGAAGACATCGGGATCGGGCATCTGGGAATGTACCTGGCCGAGGATATCCGCGCGATGATGGCATTTGCCGCCTACGGTCTGCCGACGACAATCCTGATCGACCGCGAGGGGCGTGAGCTTGGCCGACTGGTTGGCCCTGCCGAATGGGACAGCCCGGACGCGGTCGCACAATTTCAAACTATCATCGCGACAGGGGGAAACTGACCAATGACCGAAACACCCGACCTGGCAAACCCGACCCGGCCTGCAGGCTTTCGCTTGCCGCTTGGCCGCCGGGGGCTGGTGATCGCGGCTATGGCTATCATCGGCGCCGGAACGGCTCTGAACTGGGGCTGGCTGACCGCGATCGGGGCGGCCCCCCTGATCCTCAGCCTCGCCCCCTGCGCCGTGATGTGCGCCACCGGATACTGCGTCATGTGCAAAAGCAAGGGCTGTGATGCCCAAAAGACGCCGACAAGTGAACCGGTGGATACGAAGGACGGAATTTCAACCAGGGAAAGGAACTGAAGATGAAAACCGCAACCAAACTAGGTCTTTCGGCCGCATTCGCAATGGCCCTGACTTCCCCTGTTGCATTTGCCCAAGGCGACGAGACGCCGGGGCAAATGATGCAGGGCAATGGCATGATGATGGGCGAAGGCAATATGTCCGGCATGATGGGCATGATGCAGCAGATGGGACCTATGATGGAGGCTTGCACCGAGATGATGCAGGCCATGACGGACCACATGGGGCAGCACGATCACTCTACCGACGAGGGGTGAGGGAACTGGACCGGGGGGTTCCCATCCCCCGGTCCAGCAACAGATGCGAAAGGAATTGGCATGACTGAGATTGGAGCGCGCGTTCTTGGCGCCACAGTGGCCTTGTTGATCGGCATGGGCCCGGTCGTCGCGCAGCAATCGACACCGTTCAGCGACGTGCAGCAGGACGCGATCCGGGCTCTGATCCTGGACACTATCAGAGAAAACCCCGAGGTCATCATCGACTCGATCATGGCCTACCAGGGCCAGGTTGCGGCCGAGACTGAGAACAAGCGGCGCGCGGCGATTGCGGATCTTCGAAATGATCTGCAGTCCGATCAGAACGCCGGAAGCCTCGGCAACCCCGATGGCGGCACCGTCATTGTCGAGTTCTTTGACTACAACTGCCCGTATTGCCGGCGGGCTGCGCCGGAGGTGAATGCCCTTATTGACGAGGATCCCGATTTGCGGGTTGTCATGCGAGAGTTTCCGATCCTCGGGTCGGATTCCGAGACCGCTGCCCGTGCGTCTCTCGCAGCGCGGGCTCAGGGAAAATACGCTGAGTTTCATGATGCTCTGATGGCACAACCTCGGGCCAACGCAGCCACGATCCGCCGTACCGCAAATGAGGTAGGATTAGATTTCGAACGGCTTCAAGCCGATATGCACGCGCCCGAAGTCGATGAACATATCGCCCGGTCGCGCGAACTTGCGCAGCAGCTCGGAATTTCCGGCACGCCGACCTTCATTATCGGCGGCAACATTGTGCCCGGGCTTGCGAAACAAGACCAGCTCGCAGCCATGATCGCCGAAGCGCGGGACCTATCTGGAGGACCTTAAGATGCAGAGAACGAGCCTTTACAAGGTCCGGCTAGCCATCTGGGGCTTTGCTGCCGTGGCTGTGCTCACCTTCGCAGGAGCTTTTTTCTGGCGAATGTTACATCCGCCTGAACTGCCCGCCCCTGTTGTCACTGGTGAGGCTGCGATCCGCAATGCCTATTCCCTGACCGACCACACCGGGCAGGCCGTGACAGCGGAAAGCTATGCCGGGCGCTGGCAGCTTGTCTTCTTCGGCTTCACCTACTGCCCCGACATCTGCCCGACGACGCTGGCTTATCTGGCTAGTGTTATGGACACTCTCGGTCCGCAGGCCGAGCGCGTGGTGCCGATCTTCATTACTGTCGATCCAGCGCGAGACACGGCAGAGGTGATGGCTGAATATGTCTCCGCCTTCCATCCGCGAATGGTCGGACTGACCGGCACCGAAGCACAGGTGGCCGAGGCGGTCGGCAATTTTCGCGTCTGGTATGAGCGGTCCGAAGACGAGGCCGCGCCCGACGGCTATCTCATGGCCCATCCCGGCCACATCTACCTGATGCGCCCCGATGGACGTTTCGAGGATGTATTCATTGAGAGCGGCCAGTCGGCCGGAGACCTGGCGGAACACATCTCAAGCCTGATTGAAAACGAGGAGCGATCTGGATGAAACATTTCTTAGGTGCGGCATTCATTGCCGCTCTGCCAACGTTGTCCATAGCTGAGGTGACAGTCACCTCTCCCTGGGCGCGCGCAACGATCATCGCGAACCGTCCCGGCGCCGGCTACCTGAGCCTGACCAGCGATACGGGCGACCGCCTGCTGTCGGTGTCGAGCCCGGTTGCGGGCATGGTGATGATCCACGCGGTCGAAACAGACGGAAACGGTGTCTCTCGCATGGTGCATCTCGACGCGCTCGACCTGCCCGAGGGCGAAATCGTGACGCTTGCGCCCGGTGACATGCATCTGATGCTGATGCAGCTCACACAGAAGCTCGAAGAGGGCACGAGCTTTCCGCTGACCCTGACTTTCGAAACCGCGGGTGAGATCGCGGTCGAGGTGAGGGTTCTGGGCATTGTCGCCACCGGTCCGGAGAGCGCGGAATGAAACGCATGGTTGTTGCCCTCGCGCTGCTAGCTGGGACCGCCATGGAGGCCTCCGCCCATCACCCCGGCGAGAGGATCGACGAGGTGATGGCCGAGCGGGAGCCGGCATTCGAACCGACCGACCTGAGCCGGACGCCGCAATTGGCGCTGACAGATGCCGGCGGCGCGGCTGTCCAGATACACGATATGAAAGACAAGATCGTGGTACTCAGCTTCATCCCAAGGACCTGTGGCGCCCCCTGTGCGGCGCAGCAGGCCCTCCTGAGAGAAGTTCAGGAGTCGGTGAATGTCACGCCAATGCGCGAGATGGTTGTCTTTCTGACTGCTGGCACCGTACCTGATCCGGGCTGGGACGACGCGAACTGGAGCCGTGTCGCCGTGGAAAACGGAACGGCACCCGCCGCCGCCTCATTCTCTGCCCTGTCTGAGCGTGAAAGCGAGGCGCCTATGGTCCACATCATCGCACGGGGCGGGCGTCATGCGGGCATTTTCCATGGAGTGGAGTTCGGCCGGGTCAACCTTGTTCTCTATATCAATGAGTTGACCCGCGCGCCCTTGCCAGAGCCGGGACTTCTGGATCGTGTTCTTGGAATTTTCAACTGAAATTGGAGATAGCGCATGGCTGATCTTTCACTTCTGGGGATGATCGCGGCCCTTCTGGCCGGAGCGATCTCCTTCGTATCGCCCTGTGTCCTGCCATTGGTGCCGGGCTATGTCTCCTATATTGCAGGGCGAACGACCGCAGGCGATGTAGAGGTCGGCCGGGCTCAGACCCTTTGGCTCAGCCTCTGCTTCGTGCTCGGGTTCTCAACGATTTTCATGGCACTCGGGGCTTCGGCAACGGCCCTGGGTCAGGCACTGTTACGGTGGCGGTATGAACTCAACCTCATCGGCGGCGGCATCGTGATCCTGTTCGGGTTGTTCATGATCGGCGCGGCGCGGATCGGCGCCATGGAGCGGGATCTTCGGTTCCATATTGACATCCCCGGCGGCAGGCCGACCGCGTCCTATGTTCTGGGTCTCGCGTTCGGCTTCGGCTGGACTCCTTGCATCGGCCCTATTCTCGGCGCGATCCTCACTGCCAGCGCGGCGAGCGCAACGGTTGGGCAAGGTGTCACCCTGCTGGCAGTTTATTCGGCCGGCCTCGGCGTGCCGTTCCTGATTGTTGCCGGGTTCACCGATCGGCTTGTTGGCCGTTTGCGAGGTGCCAGACGGTTCGGGCGCCGCCTGCATCAGGCCGCCGGTGCGGTGATGGTTGTGATGGGACTGGCGATGATGACCGGGCAGCTCACCGCGCTGTCCTACTGGCTGCTCGGTGTCTTTCCGGTCCTCGGGCGGATCGGGTAACTGCCAAATGCTTGTCAAACGCTGATAATTGATCCGGGGATCAAACCTGTCTGTTCCACCGCCACGAGTACAAGACCGGCATCACAGGTGCATTCTATTTGCACGAGCCGACAGTCAGCCAACCAGTCAATCCTCGCGGTTGGATCCAGCGCATGAACGTTCCGGGCGAGTTGGCCGTAGTCCGTCTCGCCCGTATAGAATGGGACATCAATGATCAGCTTTCGGTTCATTGCCAAACACAATGCGGTGTTCCGGCGCTGGAGGGTCAAGACTTATCCGGTACGGCACAAGAGCTGCGCCACGTCCATAACGAAGATCTGCGTGTCAATCGGCATGATACCGGGACGCGGCATAAGCATTCAAAAATGGCTCTGAATCAATTTTTGTACATCTTCGACGTCTCTCAGATCAGAGCACTTGAACAAGCCGTGCCCTGAGCAGGCCGATGTTCGCCCTGCCATCGAAGCCGTCGCGTGGCGCGATGGGCCATTGTCCACCATTCAATTTCGCTGTCATAGACCGCCCCGTGTTGAATTGAACAAATTTTCCCTACCTACGGTGTTCTTGCAAGTTTGGGACAGTAAGCGAAAATTTTCCGGTCCAGAAATCTATGCGCGACCTCAGAAACCCCTTGACCCTTTAGTAGCTGTAGCTCTTATCGGAGTGGGGTCATTCGACGTAAGCAAACGGCACAGGAGAAATTCTCAGATATGATTACGAGACGCCATTTTGTCGCAAGTTCGTCAGCACTGTTCTCTACCGCAATTGCAGGAACGGTGGATGCAGGATCTTGGCCGACCGCTACTCAGAAAGCAAATTGGGACGCTCAAATCACACCGCCAAACTATGATCCGGCAACGTCTAATCCATGGGGGCTGCATCAACGTTTTCTTCCGACCCGGGTCGTTGCAAACGACGGGTTGGTGCCGGGGGACATCCATGTCGATGCCATTGCGCGATATCTTTACCACATTGAAGAAGGCGGAACCGCCATGCGCTATGGTGTGGCCATAGCCCGTGGCAATTTGTACGAACCTGGCACTTACACCATCCGGCGAAAAGTTGAGTGGCCGCATTGGACGCCTACTCAATCCATGATCGAACGCGACCCGGAGGCCTATTCCCAGTATGCAGATGGGCAGGAACCAGGCCCGAAGAACGCGTTAGGTTCCCGCGCTCTCTATTTGTATGTCGGAAACCGCGATACCTACCTGCGTATTCATGGAACGCCATGGCCGCGTTCGATCGGTGGCAGGGCAAGTTCAGGATGCGTCCGAATGGTGATGGCGCATATCAACGATCTCTACCCAAACGTGGAGCCTGGTTCGACGGCCTTTCTATACGAGGCCGAAGACGGCATCACAGCGCAGAGTTGAGGCGGAGGTCTCTTGATCTGTACTATGCCGCCGGTTTCGAACAGATCGGGTTTCCCGCCGTTGTTCTAAGCGGCAGCAACGTGGTTTCAACTGGCCCGCTATGCTCATACCAGTAGCAGCCGTCTTCAGGCAGAAGCCGTGCAGACGCAAGATTTTGTCCCGGAGCCGCGAGATCAACGACGGCGTCAGGCACGTTTCCGACCCGCGTTGCGGCGTTGCCGGAGACACTAGTAGAGGAAGAACATCCTGCCAGAATTAGCATTGTGGCCACGATTGCCGCATTTCGTTTCTGCATCTAAACCTCTGCCGTTTGCTTTTTTGTTTCCCGTCGGCAATCTGGCATACGGTATGTTTCGCCACAAGCCAGAGGTCGGACCCTCGCATTTACGGCGCATTTGAGCGTCTAGCGAAAAAACGCGTTTGACCACTTGAAGCTCTAGGTGCTGTAGGAATTAGGTTCGAAGGATCTCGTCGAATCTGAAGGTCCGCCTATGCCGCTCGAAACCCGCCGTAACGATGACAATAGCACCTGCACGCAGGATCATGAATCTGCCTGCTGCGGCGGTGCTTCAACCTGCGGGGACATTGGTCCGGCAGGCCCGCCCCCTGCTAACGGGCGCAGTTTCCAGGTCTCCGGACTCGATTGCGCCGAAGAGGTGGCAATTCTGAACCGGGCCGTGGGTCCGAGTGTGGGCGGAACCGAGCACCTGGCGTTTGACGTGATCAACGGACGCATGACGATCCTTGATACCGCAATAGCACTATCCGACTTCGAGGTCACCAAGTTGGTCGCTAGTACCGGGATGAGTGCGAAGCCCTGGGACGTCAAGAACGCAGCGAAGGATCAGGCAGCGCATCTGGCACGTCAATGGCGCTTCACCGCGTTGAGTGGCGGATTTTGGGCAGCAGGTTTCCTCTACCACATCGTCGAGACCGGTATGAGCGGGGCTATAGGGCTGTTCGCTGGTCATGGGGAGGGACCGATGCCGATGGCCGAAGCCGGACTCTTCGCGGTTGCGATTCTCTTTGGCGTCTGGCTCGTCGCTCCCAAGGCGTGGTCCTCAGCACGGCGGTTCTCGCCCGACATGAACCTCCTGATGGTCGTCGCCGTGGCCGGCGCCATCGGCCTTGGCGAATTCTTCGAGGCCGCGACGGTCGCCTTTTTCTTCTCGCTTTCGCTTTATCTCGAAAACTGGAGTGTCGGCCGGGCGAGGAACGCAGTTTCGGCGCTGCTGGACCTCGCGCCCCCCACGGCAAAGGTGCTTTATGACGATGGATCGGAAGCGGAGGTTCCAGCGTCCGCGGTAGCTGTAAATGCAAAATTCATTGTGCGCGGCGGCGACCGCATTCCGCTTGACGGTGAAGTCGTAGGGGGAGCGGGTGCTGTTGATCAGGCCCCCATTACCGGTGAAAGCGCCCTGGTGCCAAAGGAACCGGGCGACGAAGTCTATGCCGGCACCATCAACGGTGAAGGCACTCTTACTGTGCGGGCAACGAAGAAGGCATCGGACACAGTGCTTTCGAAAATCATACGCATGGTTGGCGACGCGCATTCCCGCCGCGCTCCTGTGGAACAGTGGGTGGCGAAGTTTGCGAGGATTTACACGCCGGTAGTCAT